>JAKAYJ010000073.1 GCA_021816385.1 Thermoplasmata archaeon | reverse complement strand
GAATTCCAAGGGAAAGATCGTCAATGGTTTACGTAATCGAGAGTCTCCCTGCCGTAATAATTGCCATCATTATACCTGCTTCAATGCTCATAGGCACTGTCCTTGACCTGCTCGTTGTTTTTGTATTTGTTCTGATTGGCCCAGGGTTGCTGATGGGTCTCATAGCCAGGAACAGTTCCATAATGGGCACGCACGCAACATCACCGAAGGGAGAGATAGCTTACTGGTCAAGCATCATTTTTGTGATTATTTTCGGTATACTTGCGATATTATGATTTAACAATCAGTCTCCATGAGATACCTCATATGGTAATCACGATGGCACAGTAAATGATAATGTGCAAATAAGGAGATGATTCACAAGTTTTTAATGCGTGGATTGGTTCATTATCTCAGGAAAAGGCTGTGTATTATTCCGTATTAGAGCACAACATGTCATCTTTATCGTATACTCGCGAAAAAGACCAAAAAAGTGCCGTTGATGTGATCATAAGAACATACAACTCAGGGGCAACACTGGAGAAATGTATTTCATCTGTCATGAAGATGAAAGACCTGGGTAGAATAATTGTAATCGATCACATGAGCAAGGACAACACAGAGGCCATATGCAGAAATGCCGGTTGCGAATACTACCGAGAGGATAAAGGGCTTGGATTTGCGACTTCAACTGGAATTCTCAAATCAAATACACCATACGTTCTGTTTGTGGATTCAGATGTTCAGGTGCTTGATTTTGATTTCATACCTGCCGGAAAAAAATTCCTTTCAGATGGGAAGACTGGAGCAGTTGTTGGTGACACCCTTGACCACCCGTTCTCATACGGTGTTCCACTTGGCCTTACAATGTTCAGGAGAAGCGATCTTCTGCAAATCAGGATTCCTGATTCAATTCAGGGAAGGGAGACATACTTCATCCAGAAGTACCTCAGGGAAAATCATCTTCGAGTCAGGTATATTAGAAATGCAAAGATTCATTCCTCTCCTGTCAGAAGTAACATTCACTGGCCTGAATGGCAGGGATCATACGTGAGGATAACAAGCGGTTTGAACCTCAGAGAGTTCCTGTACTCCCATCTTGTGATCTTTCTTCTTCTTAGTAATTCTAAAAGGTTGAAAAACCTGATCTACTTTCCGGTTTTTCAGGCGAAATTCACGAGAGGTTTTCTGTTTCCGGAAAAGTGGAAAAACATGAAGAGGGAACCTTCATAAAATTATGATAATGTGCATGAACCAACGAAATATTTCAGGTTCTGCAGATTAGAAGACAGTAATCTGCTGAAAAAATCAATGCCTGCAAACTTTATACCTGAACATTCAGGTCTTTTCATTGGGCTATAATTAAATCCTCTCCATTTTCCCTTCCGTTCATTTATTCATTTTGATTACAATTGACGCATGTTAAACATATCCATGTTCAGATATTATTGTGATGCAATAACTCTGCTGGCCATTTGACATCAATGAATGTTCTTCATGCGAAGCATCTCACTCAATTTACGTGCATTTCTAACTAGCCTATCGAATTCGTCGAAGTTCAACTGCTGTTTCGAGTCAGAAAGAGCGCTGTCGGGATCATTATGCACTTCAATCTCAAGCATGTCGGCACCTGCAGCAACAGATGCAAGTGCAATGGATTCCACATAGTTCCTGTTTCCAGCTGGATGGCTGGGATCGGCACAGACAGGCAGATGGGTTCTTTCCTTTAATACCGGAATTACACCCGAATCCATTGTGAACCTCGTTGAGTTGTCATATCCTCTTGTTCCACGATAACAGAGAACAACATTCTCGTTACCTCCTGAAAGTAGATACTCGGCAGAACTGAGCCATTCTGAAACAGTATTGGCCATTCCGTTCTTGAACAATACAGGTATTTTTTGCGAACCAAGAAACCTGAGCAGGGAAAAATTCTGGGAATTCCTTGAACCAACCTGGATCATATCTACCCTTCCACAAAAAGCTTCATGATCGGATAAGTCCATCATTTCCGTTACCACAGGAAGCCCTGTCTGTTTCCTGGCCTCATTGAGAATTGAAAGACCTTTCTCACCGAGCCCCTGGAATGAGTAGGGCGACGTTCGTGGTTTATAGGCTCCTCCACGTAGCATGTCTGCTCCAAGTCTCTTAACATTCTCTGCTATTTCCATCATCTGGTCCTGAGATTCAACAGCACAAGGACCTGCGGCTATAATGAGGTCTCCGTCACCTATCGTTACATTGCCAACTTTTACACGTGTATCAGACGGCTTCAGTGCCCTGGAATAGAGTCCCTCTTTTCTTACGATAGCTATATCAGATGAAAGATTTTGTAACGTACAATGGTCACTTGCTAGGAAAAGACGCTTTCCATAAAGTGATATTTCCTTAAAGTCAACTGAAGACTCAAGCATTTCCTGCCGAACAAGATCAGTGTTGTAGCCAGAAGTTGGAACAACTATCAGACATTTCACCTCCCAGTCTTTTAACTTGTTTCTCTATTTCATCAAACACATCTATTGAAAAGGGGTTCATCACAATCGTATCCCTTAGAACGGTCATGTTCTGCTCATCACATATTGCAGCCACGGCGTCAAGTATATTCTTTGATCTTGTTTTAATAACTGTGTTGTAACTCAGCTGTTTTGCCAATAGGGACATGATGTAGGGAATAACCTGTATCCTTGATATGAGGAAATCATGCTCAATGGCAGTCATTGGTATGATGTTGAAATCTGCGAAAAGAGTCTGCAGGAGCTTCAAAGATCCGGAAGGAGATATATCTGAAATGTAGATTATGTTCTTAAGGGAATTGTTTCTGAAGGAATGGGGACCAAAGAGCGGATGAATACTTATCATCCTGTTCCGGAATTTTTGCATTGCGCATTTTGACGATGTCACCTCTATACACGTTATTCGTGATGAAAGATCGTTGAGATAATCAACAGTTGCATTGAAAGGTGTTGCAATGACGGCAACATCTGCTTGATCAATAAGGTCATCCATATTACCATTGTTATGAAAATCAACACCGATTACTGAGTTTCCGGATTCTGAGAGGATTCTGAATAACGTTGATCCCATCCTTCCTTTATTTCCAATAACAAGAACATTCAATCGATCACGTCCAGTCTAATCATTCTGGGACAAACTGTCTTTTCTGAAACTGATACATTTTTTGGCGAGAAACTGTGTATACTTACGTTACTGTCATGGTCACCTCTTGTAACTGTTATGTGAAGATCAAGATTGTCGCAACCATCATTCACGAGATGCACTCCTCTTTCAACGGCTTTACGGATAAATGGAACTCCATCGCCGGAATTGGTCAGTAGCATGTCACCCGGCAGACAGAAAAATTCTGCAAGAATTTCCTGAAGCATTTCATCCTGGTTTTTCAAAGAATCTGATGCAGTAATCTCACAAGGATTTTCTGACATTATGGTTAGTTCGAACACCGCGTTCATGAATCTTTCATCCATGGGGTCCCTTACATCCAGTTTTGTCATTACCCTTTCCTCCTGTTTAATATCACGTATTTCCAAATCCAAGGACCTCTTTAGCTCACCAAGTGACCTTGCAATCCTCCGCCTTTGCTGGAAGAGCCTTAAAAGAGCTCTGCTATTTTTGAGAAGCATGCCTCTCAACTCCATGAGGCTCTCCTCTCCTTCCATGCTATTGTTTATAAATGGTAACACCTCTTTCATTTCAGCGTGCGTGATATTCTCACGCACTATAAATCTTTCTATGCTCTTCATGAACAGTTCCCATACACTTTAAATATGAGAGCCGGGCGGTAAACCTCTCTTGCAAAGTAATTCTGTAATTTTATTGAATTCTTTCAAGTGTGGCTCTTGATTGTGCTAACTCAATGTGCTTCATTGGTCACGAAGACTTACAGGCCTGACAGGCGTTATTAACCACCAGTGGAGCATGGATTTCGCAATCAACATTTACTCAAAATAGTAAAGATCCTCTGTGCCATAAATGATGCATGAAGGTATCCTGACCAGAAAGAAGATATTGCTGTATTCCATCGAAAATCCCAGTTATGATAATACATTTTTATAGTGGATAAGGCATAGACTTTTCATGAACCATATTGCCGGAGGGGTTCTGCTTTCCAATAAACATGTATCGGCGGATCAGGGGATCAGAGTATCGTGGACATGGTATAACCTTTCCACGGGTACTGTCAAATGGACATTCCGCAATGATTACACAGAAGAAAGATCGTTCATCCTTTTTAGGAACGGATATTACTTCGGGAATGCTTTCTGGTGCTTCAAGCCTGATGAAATTATACTGGGAGACAACAAGAAAGCGTCTGAATATAGACCCGGGGATAGTGTACTTGGCAGAAAAGGGCTGGTCAAGGTAATATCCGCGGGCAGGAGATGGAGTGATGGTGATCTTATCAGAATAAAGGCAGAAGGCATGCTTCCCCTTGAAGTAACACCCAATCATCCCATTCTCACAAAGTTTAATCCTCCTTCGGAGAAAAATAACATTATGGAACATTCTGAGGAATTAAGATACGTTGAGGCTTTTAAGCTTGAGAGAAAGAAAAAAAATGGTACTGGAAACTATCTTGTTGTGCCATCTCCAGAGGGAACACTTAAAATGCGCACAATAATTGCTGCCCTGAAAGTTAAAGATGGTTCCAGATATAAAACTATTCAAATACCATTGAATGAAGACACGTCATGGTTACTGGGAATTTATTGTGCATATGGCCATGTGTATCACAGTAAAGATAGCATTCTGAATTTTTTTATGAAGAGCGAAAAGGAAGGCACATACGGAAGGGTGGGGAAGATACTTGAAGGTCTAGGACTGAAAGCTGAATATTCATTGAATGAAGAGGGAAAAATTTTTGGCATAAAGACAAATAGTGAATTTCTGGAAATTCTTGAAATTTCTGCTGGAAATTCAGTTCATGGAAAGTTCATTCCAGATTTTATTCTTTATCACAAGAGCAGATCAATACTTACTGCATTCATTAGGGGCCTTATGACTGATAATCCATACTTTACCGGAAAGAGTAATACAAGTTCATCATTTTCCACATCTCACAGGGTACTGGCAGAGCAACTCCAGCTTGCATGGATTAGGTTGGGTAGATTTGCGGCCATATATTGGACAAGGAAAAGAAATAGCTCCGGTCATGGAAAAGGTAATCTTTGGAATGAGCATTACAGGGTAAGATTATTTGCCAATACAAACAGCAATGGCAGAGGAGTGAAATTTGCAGGAAATTATCTGTATACGCCCATTAAAAGTATCAAAAAGATACCTTACAAAGGCTGGGTTTACGACCTGAAGACAGAGGATGAAAGCATTGTTGCCGCAAATGTTGTCACACATAATTGTGTATATTTAGCCAACAAAGGTTTCAATACAACCTTTGCAACGAAACTAACACCCCTGGTTAACAATGGAGTTGAGAAGAATTCCCCACCACTTGTGATTGTAGATCTTGGTGGAAAATATATCGTTGCATTTCTGTTTACGCTTTCCCCCGGCCAGACATGGTCAATGCTTGAGGGTGGTTTTTCGGAGAACAGCCCGCCCAGCAATTACAGTGGTATATCGGTAAAACTTACTGGTCCCAAGGATTTCTGTGTTGGGTATGATGAGCAACAGGTCACGGATTGGGATCTTCAGACAAACACACAACTGACAGGATACTATCCAAACCCATCCACTTTCATATCACTTCTGGCCCATTCTAGCTCCAGTTTTGTATCATTGTTTTCTGACCAAATTAAGGAGGGGAAATGCAACGATTGAACCTGCGCAAGTCTGCAAGTATCAAATCTAACATTGTAAAAAAGAATTTATTCGTATGTGGGATGCTATACCATGATAGAGATCGATTCAGTGGAGATCGCCGACAGACAGTTTCAGTATGTCAGGATGGATATGTTTGGGGCACCGCTTGTTCTTCTGAAGGGAAAGAGAGGATTTGTAATGTGCGGATACCTAAATATTCAGGCTTCAGATAAACTCGGTGACGTGGGGATTCGCGTTACAGGTGTGAAAAATCTGGATGATATGGTGAAGGCAAAAGTCTCGGATGTTACAAGTAAGGCGGAATCACTGGGCATAAAGCCCGGATCCAATGTGTCAGACATCCTTCATCTCCTCTGATTTCAAAACTGTAGAATTATACATTTCTCT
>JAKAYJ010000072.1 GCA_021816385.1 Thermoplasmata archaeon | reverse complement strand
GGAATATGTAAACGAGGATCACAGAAGCTTTAACGACCTCGACCTGGTAGAATTAGAAAACAAGAACTATAAAAACATTGATCTGGCATATTCCATACAGTACAGGCAGAGTGCAGAGGAATTTTCTAAATTCCTTAAGGAAAAGGGATTTAATGTTAGCATGGGAAAGCATGACAGCAGGCTGAAATATGATGGGCAGTTGCTTGGTTGTAATTTTAGCCCATTACATGATCAGGAAAGCAGGGTTGATTGCCATATTATTGTATCTACAGGGGTATTTCATGCCCTTGGAGCTCAACTATCTGTCGAAAAAGAGGTATTCATACTGGACATGAGTGAACCATTCAAGCTCAGATCAATGAAAGATGAGGCTGACAGGCATATAAGAAGAAGATATGCTAACATGGCCAGGGCACTCGAGGCAGAAAAGTTTGTGATAGTGGTTGACACAAAGGTAGGCCAGTACAGGATGAAACTCGCAGAAAAAATGATGAAAGAGGTTCAGGATATGGGGAAAAGTGCCGTGCTTGCATATTCCAATGAATCATCACCAGTGGAATTCGAAAACATGATGGCAGACTGCATAATCTTCACAGGATGTCCAAGGGTGGCAACCGATGATTTTGACAGGTACAAGAGCCCCATACTGACAGCACAGGAATTCAACATGATATTCAAGAAGAAGGGAAACGGGAAATATATCATGGATGAGATAGTAAATGTTGATACTATGCCCTGAGTTGTTTTCCTATTAAATAAGTTGGTCCGGTTTCAACAATTTCTACATCTATCATGGAATAAAGAGGAATCTCGTTCTTCACGACAACAGGCCTGTATGACTCATCCCTTCCAATAACAGTTCCAGTCTTTCCAACCTCGGTTACAAATATCCTCATTTCCTGCCCAATAAATTTCGATTGATTGTCACTCAAAATTTCCTTATGAATTCCCGTATATTCTCCACTCCACTTCTTTATGAGGTTTGATTGTGGCATCTTCTTGTTAAAATCCCTCGTGTACTGTCTGGGAGAAAAGGTTGTGATATTAACTATATCCGGCCTGCTCCTGTAAAGCAATTCGCATGTTTTTTGAAAAGACTCTTCATCGCTGCCAGGGTAGCCAACAATTATGTCAGTGGAAAAAACACTGTCTTTGAAAGCGTGCCTGAATTTTTCATTTATATCAAAATATGATCTTACTGAATATTCCCTGTTCATGAGTTCAAGTATGCGATCATCCCCATCCTGTACAGGTAAGTGAAGGAACTTGAACACCTTCTCATTTCTGTATGAGCTGATCAGTTCATCAAGTATTTCCTCAGTATTTTTGGGTTCCATCATCCCTATTCTCAACCTGAAAAAGTCATCTATGGATGTAATTTTCTTAACAAGATCCGGAAGCCTGACGCCAATATCCTTTCCATATGCTGCAGTATCTAGAGAACTTATTCTTATCTCCTTCTTACCTCTTTCAAGTATCATTCCTATCTGGCTGCATATTTTTTCAGGGGCTCTGGAAAGTAGTTTCCCTCTTGCCACTCTTGAAATACAGAAATTGCAGTTACCGGTGCAACCCTGGTTGATCGGCACTCCATCAAGAATGGAAGGCTCCTTTATTTCTATATCATCCATCCCACCTTTATACAGTTCCCTGAACTCACTTTGACTGATCACATTCACGTTTTTTTCCACAAGTGTTCCAGATGATATGGGAGGTAAACACCCAATAACTGTAGTCTGCCCAAGCTCTGAAAGATAACCGATTCTTTCCAGCATCTTATTTTCTGATTTCTTGATAACAACACAGGTTCCAATCACCCTCAGATCCGCATCCTCAGGGTCCTGTGTTATTCTATCTCCATCTTCCATTATCCTGTTGACATAAAGCCCCGTCTCAGATTTTTCCTGAGTGCAGCCATATGATTCAACATAAATCTTCCTTGACATCTACCTATGGGAATTTTAACTACAGTTAAAAGTTTTCATTTAAAAATAAGTTTTATGGAATTATGAATGACCACAATTTCAGTTCTCTTCATGAACCAGTTTGCCCTCACCAAATACAGATTTCGGGTAGGCATCCAGTTCAAAAGGATCCTTGTTCCACACCGAAAATGAGGCAAGCTTTCCCTTTTCAACAGTTCCAAGGTCATTCAGGCCAAGGATTTCTGCAGGGCGTGATGAAACATAGGAAACACACTGCTCTTTCGTTGCCCCAAATCTCATGAAATGTCTTGTGGTCAGGAAGAGCGTTCTCTGGAGTATAACAGGATGATCGGAAATGAGGGAAAATCTCACACCAGAATTCTGGACGAGTCCAACATTCCTCCATGATTCATGTTTCAGCTCTACCTTGTATGGGTGTGAATCAAGCGGACCGTAAACCAGAGAGAGGTCTCTCATCTTTATCTCCTCAAATATGTCCTTGCTGTGAAAATCCATTCCATGATTGATTATTGGCTTGATGCCGAATTTGTCAACAAGCGACATCAGGAAGAGGGCATCATCTTCCTTGTGAAGGTGGCACATTATCCTGTATTCACCCTTTATGAGCTTGATAAGGAATTCTGTCTCTACATCAATTTCATCAATTGTCTTCTTTCCCTGATCCAGGAGGTTTGATGTTTTTTGAGCCATTGTAAATTTTTCTCTGATTATCGCTCCAACACCCATTCTTGTAGTTGGTCTTTTTCCCTTCCATTCAGTGGTGCTCCTCGGATTATATCCAAGCGCCATCTTTACGCCAATGTCATTTACAAAAGCATCCTTTATATTTGAAGAGAAATTTCTTAGGAGCGACCCCATTCCACCAATTATGTTTCCGCTTCCAGGAAGAACAACAGAGTACAAAACACCACTTTCTACGGATTCCCTGAATGCATGATCATCCATGTACACTCCATCCACAGCTCTCCCCAGTGGAATCATCGAGTCAAGCTTGTCATTGGCTTCACTTTCTGATCCTGGTTCTCCTGCCCTGTCAAGGCCTATATGGCTGTGTGGATCTATGAATGCTGGCGTAACAATGCCCTCTGCTACAATATCACACTCGGGTTTCTTCTGTGAAACATTTTTTATTGTGTTTCCATCAAATTCGATATATACATCTTTCTGCGATGCCTTTCCGTCATAGAGCAAATTTGCCTTTACTGCTTTCATATTTTATGGGATGAGACTAATAGATTTAATATTATCGCAGGTCACGAAATTATAATATACGATGGAGGCAGAAAAATAAGGTCATTTTAAAATATATATCTCTAATTTCTATGAAGGATCAAATATCATGAAGATGAAAGATGACAGGACTATCAAAGCATACGATGTATATAGTGATGTATACGATGCAGAAACCTCAGATTTCTGGGATGGTTTTCCTGAGGATATAGTTCAAGATTTTACAAGGAATTTAAACGGGAACAGGGTTATTGACCTGGGAAGTGGCCCAGGCAGGGACGCCATAATTCTAAGAGATGCAGGGCTGAAGGTACTATGTGTGGATGCATCCGAAAAGATGGCAGAACAGACAAGGAAGAAAGGATTCACCACTATCATCTCAGACATAAGGGACCTTAACATAGATATTTCAGACTACGAAGGAGTTTGGGCATACTCGTCCCTGATACATATTTCCTTTGAGGAATCAAGAAAACTTCTCATGAAGCTATCTGAAAACATGAAGAATGGCACAATAATGCTACTCGGTGTGATCAGGGGAGAAAGAAATGAAGAAAGAAAGCTGGGTGATTCAAATTACATCAGATATTTCGAAATGTTCACCGAAAATAAGATAGGGGCTTTACTGGATGGGACCCACTTTGAAATTATGGAAATGAAAACTTATCAACCTAAAAACCACGTATATATGAATTACATCCTGAAATTGAATAAATAGGGTAACTTCATTATTTACATGAAGTGATGGATTGCCATTTTTGTGCTTTCGAATCACTTTCCTGTCATTATCTTTGTATACTGTTCCTCAGTTATCTTTCCAGTTTTAAGTGCTATTTCCTTTATTGATCTATGTGTATCAAGTGCCTCCTTCACCACCTTTGCCACTGTATCGTACCCGAGAACGGGGTTCAACAGTGCTGCTGATCCGAAGCTCTTTGAGAGATGTTCATTGCATGCTTCTTCATTCACATTTATACCATCAATCAACAATGTCCTGAACATCTTCATTCCGTTCGTCATGATCTCAAGGGACCTTGATAGTTCATAATCAATGTTTGGCATCATCACATTAAGTTCAAGCTGTCCTGCCTGGACTGACATGTTCAGTGCCTGCTGGGCTCCTATGGTTGAATGGCATATCATGTTCATTGCCTCTGCTATTGAAGGGTTTATCTTCCCTGGCATGATTGAGGATCCCTGCTGCACCGCCGGAATAAATATCTCGTGGAGCCCAGCTCCAGGTCCAGAATACATCAATCTTATGTCATTTGCCATTTTGTTTATATCGAGTGCGTTGACTGCAATTGCATTCATCATCCTTGCAAAATCTGACTGGAATTCCATTATCCCTGGCAGATTATCACTTGTCCTGAAGTTAAATCCAGTAAAACTAGAAATTTCCTTAACAATCTCCTCCTTGTATCCCTTTGGTGTATTTATCCCTGTACCCGTTGCTGTACCGCCGATGTTGAGTTCAAGAATGAAATCCATTGAGTTCTCGAAATCCTTCAGGTTTTTCTTCAAAGTGTAGGCATATGCAGAAAATTCCATTCCAAGCGTAACAGGTGCAGCATCCTGAAGATGTGTCCTTCCTGGCTTCTTGCTATTTTTAAATTGCTCAGCCTTCTTCTCCATTGACTTTATAAGATTCCTGATTTCTTCTACATATCTTTCCGCCTTCATTATGGCGCTGATCCTCATCATAGTCGGATAGGAATCATTTGTTGATTGACTCATGTTAACATGATCATTTGGATGGAGATACTGGTATTCTCCCTTTTTCTTTCCCCACAATTCAAGTGCAACATTTGCGATCACTTCATTTGCATTCATGTTGAACGAAGTTCCAGCTCCGGCCTGATAAACGTCAATTACAAACTGCGTGTCATATTTTCCCTTGAGGACTTCATCAGCTGCCTTTACAATATACTCCTTCTTGTCGTCAGGGAGAGCCTTAAGCTTGTTGTTGGCAATTGCGGCGGATCTCTTCACAATAGTCATTGCCTTAATGTGGTCTCTGTCCTCAACGATCCCGGAAATCTGGAAGTTGTTCCTGGCCCGGAACGTGTTTATTCCATAATATTCATCATCTTCAATCTTTACGTCACCTATTACATCCTTTTCTATTCTTGACATATATTGATATTGCAAACTCAATTAAAAGCATTTCAAAAGCTTATATCTTGATTATGGAGATGGATATTTCGATAATTAGATTCCTAAGGTCATAGGCAGGAAAATAGGTCTCCATATTCAATCAATGCTGGATTCTTTTTATTACTGAAAAACTACCCTATTACGCCTTATGTTTAATATCCCTAAAACCAGAAACCAATCATTACAGATCGAAATGTATATTTTTATTATTGGAAAAGGGATTATCTTACAATCAATACAGACACAGGAGAATCCGCTGATACCCTCTCTGAAACTGAACCAGTAAAAATGCCTTTCCTGAATCCGTGTTTCCTGTTCCCCATTACAACCAGGTCCGGTTTTTCTTCGTTTATGTTCCTGAGTATCTCCTCGACAGGGTTTCCGAGTACCGCCTTGTCTGTAATCTTTGCCATACAGTCTCCCTTGGTATCATGCACAAGGTTGTTGAGTTTTTCACTGACCGCTTTCAGGTTATCCTGATCATCATCTATTAGTGTCTCATTTGCCCCGGTAAAATCTCCAATAGGGGTTGGTATAGGTCTCATCACGCTTATAACCACTAGTTCGCACCCAGGAATCTGGGAAGAGAGTGAATAAGCAAATTCCAGCGCTTTTTTTGATTCGTCAGAAAAATCAACTGCGCACAGGATCTTTTTAATTTTTAATTGTTTCATGTAACCACCATTATATCATAATCTCAGGATATATAAATAGAATACCATATATGTTATCCTATACACAGTCTTAATTCTCTAAAGTAATAAATATGTTAAAACAATTGAGGTTCAAGCTGGGATAGCCTAGCCTGGTAAGGCGCAAGTCTGGAAAGCTTGTGCTCCTGTAGCTCGGGAGTTCGAATCTCCCTCCCAG
>JAKAYJ010000071.1 GCA_021816385.1 Thermoplasmata archaeon | reverse complement strand
TTACTATCAAAACAAGAAATACTGATAACAGCATAAAGAATATACCGATAAGTATTGCCAGTGCAAACGTTTTGATAATGGACAATAAATCAGGAAAGACGTTGATCCTGCTGGCGATTGAGAACATCAGAGGTGTGAACAGAACGCCTGCAATGATGAGGAAAATTGAAAGAAGGACCCAGGCAGAAAGAAGATCCATGAGATATCTCCCTCTCGTTAGCTTAGAAAACTTGAACGAAAAGACCAGGGAATTCGTTGACCACGCAAGCGCAATGGAAAGTGTCACCGAAACAGAAGAAAATGATATGAGTGTGATGATTGCATACCATGAAGCCGTAATTGGAAACGCACTGTATTTTGTCAGATAGCCGTTCTCAAAAATAAACGCCCCAAGTGCAGCCCACATTAAACTGAAAAATCCTCCCCAGAACCATATAAACCTGTTTCTGAGAAGCGAGTAGAAATAGTATCTGGCTATCATCTCATCACCTCCTGAAGCGAATTTGTCAGATCTGTGGAAACGGATAGAGGGGTGTCGCCACTGTCAATTGTTATGGAGAAAGTACCATAGCTTGTATGTATGACGCTAAGAGATGGGGTTACCTCACCCTTTGTAAGATATAATCTGTTGATGTCCTTTGAATCAAATTTTCCATACAGCATCCCTTCGATCAATATGAAAAGACCAAATCCCGGGAGCATTTTAAGAGCACTGAAATCGTGGGTGTTCAGTATGAGGCTACCCTTAAAGTTCTTCAGATCCTCAATTAGAATTAATCTTCGTTTTACGTCAAGTGTCTCCATGGGCTCATCAAGAAGTGCCATTTTGTTCCCGAATTCAAGAGCCATTATGTTGCAAATTACCTTTTGCTGACCGGTACTCATTTCCCTGAATCTCTTTGCCAGTATTCCAGACATCTCGTACTTTTCAATGTGAGCCAGGATTCTTTCAGATTTCATATCAAGCATGGAGCAGTATGTTTCAATGATCATGCGAGCAGTTGAATCCATTATACGATAGGTGTCAACCAGATTACTTGCAACACCCGTCATTCCCTTAATATGTCTTACATCCTCGCCAAATATTCTTATCGTTCCATGTATTAGTTCAGTAAGACCCAGTATTCCCTTTATAATTGTGGTCTTTCCCGAACCGTTTGATCCCACTATGGCAATTTTTTCTGACTTAAGTTTGAGATTTATGTTGTGAATCACAGTCTTTCGTGTCTTCCAGTATGCCAGACTAACATCATCAAATTCAAGATCCATTTATAAGGCTAGAACTTCGCAATATTATAACAGGAGGGCGTGTCTAAATTTCAGACAAAATGCTGTTAACTATGGGGAATTTTCTGCAGTCTCCTGACAGTACGGCAATATAAGGATAAAATAAAAAAAGCTGTGATTTTTAAACTATTTCTGTTGTAGCCCTGAGCAAAAACTATCAACTAAACTTTTTTTTACTTATTCTGTTAAATATCGATTTTAAATTGGACTTATACATGGAATATGGTGGAAATGGAATTAAATTTTCGATATCTGCGAAAGCGATTCTGGAAACCTTATTCACGAGGAAGTACCTTATTTCTTTCATTCTTCTTTCTGCCTTTCTAACCACCTTATACTATATCCTACTCCCAATGCTCCCATTTGGAACATTCTTTTTACCAGCAGTAAAATTCATAACTCCAATACAGGTTTTTTTCTCTTTTGCAATGGGCATTCTATTTTCGCTTCTTATTATAATTGCCATAAGGTCGCATTCCTATGGAGTAAAGATCAACAAGACTTCTGGAGTTGCCTCGGCACTGACAAGTATAGTAAATGTCTTCTGCTGTACACCAATCATACCATCCATAATTGGTATACTCGGTGCATCCTCGCCATTTATCCTCAGGTATTCGCCATCAATTCAACATTTTTTCGCTGTAGATTATCCCATATTCTACTCAATTTCCATAATAATGCTTATCTATTCAATATTGAAGGTTTCTTCCAATCTTGGCTGTTGCAGATTGGATAAGGTAGGTAGGGAGAACATGATATCACAAAAGCAGGAGGTTTGATGAGGAGTGACTAAATCCAACAAGAAAAAGATGGAGCAGTTAAGGAAGAGAAAGCTAAAAGCAAGAAAAAAGATGATGGAAATAGCTCTTCTGTCCCTAGTAGTAGTTATGCTGGTTGTAGTAGGCATCCACTATGCAGGATCTGTAAAAAGTGGGAGCCACTCAGGAACGAAAAGCGCAAATAAGGCCCTGGCCGACTTTAATGTTACGTTGATAAGTGGAGGAACTGTATCATCAAAATCCCTGGAAGGGCATCCTCTGGTCGTTTGGTTTATGACTACATGGTGTTCCTCCTGTGCGGAGACAAGTCAGCTTCTTGCATCGCAGTATTATAATACCTTCACATCAGATGGAATACGTTTACTGCAGATAGAAAACTACAACGATCTCAATGAACCGGGTGAGAGTCTGCCAGCATTTGTATCAGAATACGGAGGAGCAAATGAGCCAGGATGGTATATCGGAACGGCAGCTCAGTCAGTAACCCAGGAATACAACCCCACAGGTGTACTTGATATTTACTATATGGTAAATTCCCAGGGATACATTGTTGGCAGTGGACAGGGCCTTGGAGCAAATCTCAATAGCGTGATCCAGACACTTGGATGAAGGCTATGCAAATTAGCAAAAAATTGCTCTACGGAATTATTTCCATTGTTGTTGTGGTGATAGTATTGGCCGCAGGGCTAATAATTTATCCACATCTTTCGAATGGCAATAATCATGTGGTTCTTTCAAAATACATCAAAATCTCAGATAGCGATGTGTTGAGTGATGGCCAGAGCCACATATATTTCATTTCATGGTACGGTTGTCCAATAGGAGCTGATAATTCCTGGGTGCTCTATAAATTTATCAATTCGAGCAAAAACATCGTTAGTGATGTTGAACTGCATACTTCAATGGAAGGAACACCTGGTCTGTTATTTCTTAATGGTTCAGGCAGGCAGGGCGAAAATATAAGTTTCAGGTACGCTGGCAGAGCATTTACTTTTACATCCTTGTATATGTATAATCAGACCATGACGGGATCTGTCTACAACCAACCCATTTCAAGCAGCTCTAGAGTAAGCTTCGCTTTTTCAGTTCTACAGGACAACCTGCCAAACAGTGTGTACGAGGCTGCAAAGAAATGGCAGACTCAAGTCCCGATAGTAAACAATACGACAGAATCAATCGCAGCATGGTGCACTTATCATGGTCTGCCAATGCTCGTGACTATGCTCATTATAACTGGACCTGATGGAACAGTTATTCATTTCTGGTACATGTATAAGCCATTTCCTGGCACCGTCACATCTAAAACTGTTCTCGAAAATCTTTCTTCCTACTACCAGATAGACAGTGCAGAGCAACAGCTGACAGATGCCATATCACAGACGATATAGACACAGGAAAAATGCTGTGTTTAAAACTGTCTGGTGAATTCGTAGTCATATTATAATCGTAAGTGTCAAAAATAGCCATAACCTATTTCTGAAATCAGAATAGTAATTGAAGTTGCTATTGGAAAATATAAATATTTGATTTTAGTAACATTAAGCTGTGAGAAAGTATTTACCGATCATTGTAGCGATCGTCATAGTCGCCGCTGGACTCGGAATACCTTATGGAATTGGTTTAGTGACTTTCACACATTCCAATAAAAGTGCTGTAATCTCCATACCATCCGGAAAGTTCTTTAAATTATCCAGTCAGGATTATGCCCCTCCCGGCCAAGTAGATGTTTATCTGACATCATGGTACGGATGTCCGATAGGTGCAGCTGATTCATGGATGATATACTGTAGTTTCTCTCCATTAATCAACATGTCTGAACATTCTGTTACGAACCAAGTTCCTTATACTAATGGCACTACTGTCCCCGGCCTTCTTTTTTACAATTTTTCATTCTTTGACAATGCAACAGGAAAGCAGGTTGTCTTCTATCCTTATTATCTCTATAACCTTTATCTGAACAGAACAGCCGATGGCTTTAATAACAGAACAGGTGGGACTCCGATCCCAAGTAACGAGTTAGTGACCACCGGTCTTTCAGAACTTAACGAATCCGGATTTCCCTCTCCGGTTATTGGGATAATTGCAAATATTACTACAGTTGATCCAATCAGTGGAACGCACACACCATCTGCATTCCTGCACCCTGCTTCAAAGCCCTCAAAGATAAACACAGTTATGGTTATTACAGGTCCGGGTGGAACCTGGATACTGAATCGTTATATCATTGTCCCAGCATCATTGACTTCATACAACGCTGCATACATGCTTTCAAACTGCATGACGATGACGAATATCACATCGGCTTCAGGCAACTTCACGAAAACATTAGCATCTGCTGCAACACAGCCTGCTTGCTTATAATAATATATTATCCCTTTCGCTGCACTCTCTCCTGGCACCGTATCAATTAAATGCCTCCTCCCTCATCCTCCCAGTTATTTTGGTTGAAGTGATCTACTTATGGTGTAGGGATAATGGAAACTTGTGAATAGATATCCATTATTCTTCCGGTTGCATACAAGCTTGGAATATTTTGAAGGACAATTTATTCCTGAAATTGTTGAATTTGTTTATTGGACAATCACTTGTGAATGATGTGAATATTGCGTTAAGATCACGATCAATTTTATTCATGTTGGATTGACGTACATCTGATTCAAGACTACTTCTCGTATTTGCCCATAGACTTCTTGTTTTGGCTTAAAGAAATTTTATCTATGGCTGAAAATATCTTTTCACTTTTTCGCCGTTTCTAATTGGTTATACCATAACCAAAATGGATGGATGTTTTTCCTCTCAGGAGATCTTGGGCATGCCATCATGTTTGCACTTAAAATATGAATAAACGGGGTGGAATCACATGGGTGCCATAGTGCTTTTATCAGAGAAGACACGCCATTATTAATATCTTCTAAGAAAGTTAATTATGCCTGTTATAATACAATTGTATGCCTTTAATTTCCGTGGACGCAACTGTTATGAGGGGAGGAACTAGTAGAGGAATATTTCTGAAGAGCGAAAACGTCCCGGTTAAAGACAGGGACACATTCTTGATAAAACTCCTCGGTAGTCCAGATCCTTTACAAGTAGACGGCTTAGGTGGGGGGTTTTCCTCAACTAGCAAAGCAATGATGATCGACTCAACAGATACAAAGAATTCAATAAAGTATCTTTTTGCACAAATATATGTTGACAAAGCTAGAGTTGACTATAACGGAAATTGTGGCAATCTAACTTCCGCCGTAGGACCATTTGCAGTTGAAGAAGGTTTAGTAAAAACAGCTATTTCAGACGAGCCAAAGGAAATTGAGATCAATCTGTTCAACCAGAATACTGAGAAAGAAATTATAAGTAGATTTAAAGTAGTAGATGGAAGGCCATACTATTCGGGCAACAATGGTATAGATGGTGTGCCAAACACAGGGGTAGCTGTCTATTATAAGATAATGAACCCCGCTGGGACCATTCCACATCATGAGACAATTATAGAGCCGAGCCTAAAGATTAAGGTTGAAGGAAAAGATGTTGAGGTTAGTGTAATAGACATAACATCGGTATATGCTTTTGTAAATGCAAAAGACATTGGAATGAAGGGCACGGAACTTCCAGGCGAAGTGAATAACAATCCAGCGATATTGAACCGGATGAAGATTATTATAAGTGAGATAAAGAAAAAATTGGGCGATAGATTACTCCCCGAAACCCCTGAGGAAGAATCCGAAATGTCCCTTAGGCTAATAGCTGTGTCGGATATGGTAGATTATTCTGATACATGGGGACGAAAAATAAGAAGCTCAGAGGGCGACATTCTATTGAGGGCATTTTCACTGGGAAAAATGCATCATTCTGTTCCATTTACAGCTGCGCTATGCACGGCGGCAGCTAAGAAAATACCTGACACTGTTGTATGGAAGGTGGCTCGAAATAAAGACACCAATGAGATCAGAATAGCACACCCAAAAGGAATCGCAAAAGCTTACGTAGAATCTGATGAGTTGAACAGTGGCATAAAAATCAATTATGTCGGGGGATACAGAACTGCTAGGCCCATAATGAAAGGCAAAGCATTCGTTCAAATGTAAAGTTGGCTTTTCCCCATTCTCAATTTCAGTTTTTTAAAATAATGGGGTCCTCCAGGAACATCATAAAATTCACTCAAAGAATCCAAACCCCTGTGATCATTCAGGGCGCCTCTCCAGGAACATTT
>JAKAYJ010000070.1 GCA_021816385.1 Thermoplasmata archaeon | reverse complement strand
GGAGATTCCATTTCGTGTTTACACCAACACATGCATCATGGCTCAACATAATAGAGATGTTCTTCAGCAAGATGGCACGATCCATGCTAAGAGGAATAAGGGCTGATTCGAAGGATGAACTGAAGAAACGCATGCTGGAATATATCCAGGAAATCAACAACGAGCCTGTTGTATTCACATGGAAATGGAAAATGGATGAGATGCCTGGAGGAATAACGTTATAGTATTGTTGGTGTATTATGGAAACGCTATACTAGTGAAAGTGGCCACCTTATTCTCCCAATTGCTGAATTACTATGTTTTAATGATTCGAAGGTCGAGTTAGAAAAAAGCATAGTGGAGATAAAGGTCGATGAAAACGGAGCGAAAGAATACCAATCCAATCCTATTAAGATCGTGATTACTGCTAATAGTGAAAAGCTAAATCTTTCATTCCGCTTATCTCTGATCGTGGAGTACGATGGTTTGGGAGTTATACCACGGCCTTATAAGTCAACCGCACTCCTGCAGATTAGCTTTTTGTCAAAGATAAGGTTCATTCACTCCTCCTTATCTGCCATTCTGCCCAGAAATCTTGGAAGGATGACTGCTCCGTTGGAAAATATGGCATCACTTACGGCTTCTCTGCAAAGTGATGTGTCTTTTCAGAGTTTAAACCCCTTTAAGATTTATGGCATCAGAATAGGAGACTATCTATTGCCGGATAGTGCGCCGGTTGAGATAGGATACTTTACCAATGACTGACACAATATGTTAAATGTCCAGAACCAATTATCATCATGAACTGGGTCTATTAGCGATGGCGAAATAGAAACTAATTCCTGTCAATTTTAAGAACTGTAAAGATAACTCTCTGCAAAACAAGAACGTCATATCACCACCTAACGAAAGAAGCACCGACATTTTGGGCATGTTGTTCGATGCTGAGGTTTAAACACAAAACCACATTTTTCACAGCGGATGTTCTCGATAGCTTCATCAATGTTCACTTGATATTTGGCCGAGTCACGGTTTTGACGTTCTTTAGGTAGAATTCCGGCCTCTTTCCTCATAACATTGAATTTATAAAACGTCAGTTCTCTGAAAAATATCAGAGGGTTAAATTCTTCAGCTTTCCAGGTAATCTTACAGTACTTTCCTTTCAGTTTCCTGAGAGTTTTCCGTCTCATGTAAAACTCTTTGGAGTCACCATCGGGAGGCTTGTAATTGTTAAGTTTTGGGTCATTGCTGTGGTGGATCTTTGAATGGCAACTTTTGCAGATCTCGATACCCAACTCTGGGAAATAACTTGTGTGGTGAACAACGAGATTCGGTACGTAAGCTACGTCGTTTCTCAGAAGATATTTTGTAAATTCTATGTCATAGGGATCTAACTCCCTGATACCGCAGATTTCACATTTTTTAGATTTCGCTATAATTCCAGAAAAGTACTGTTCGGCAGCAATAGTTTCGCATTCTTTAGAACAGAAATAAAGGTCATCACTAAAATCCTTTTCACACACATGACAATAGCCGTCCGGAGATTCCTGATAAATATTATAGAACAATGTAAAAAGGTCGTCCTGAAACGTTTTTTCGTGATGAGCTTTAAGGCAGTCTAGTCCCTGGGGCTCGGATTCAATGTAGTATGAAAAGCGATGCGGTATTCCTGCTTCAGATAGTTCCTTTGAGATTTCTTTTCTTTTCCTAGTAACCTTCCAACTAGGAGTTGTTTCTTCGTTCCTGACATAGATCAATGGACATGGATCTTCCCATATAGGCACCTTTTTTGTTCCCCTCATGTCGGCAAATGTAATTCTGGTCCCATCTCTTCTCGAGAATAAATTTGGTTTCCTTATACTTTCTCTGAATCCCAGATGTTCCAGAGAATCACCTATTCTTTGTAGTTTATAGAACGCGCCGGGATAGATTAGTTTTCCAAATTTATCATATTGGATCATTGCATTGCACCATATTATGGCTTAAATCCACCCCTCAACCCACTTCCTCATCTCTTTCCGGTCGTCATCCTCAAACGGGATATTCAGGTAATGTTCATACTGTGTCGTGGTTGTATGGCCTTGGCTCAATGCGATTTGCAGTGCCTTGTCCGGGTAATAGAACACAAGCCATGATTCCCAGGTTTTCCTGAATGTTTTGTTGTTTACTGGAGATCCCTCCAGTATTCTTCTTGATAATCTTCTCAGTTTCATGTCTAGTGCAGGCAGTTCAGGAAGAGGATGAGGTGCCAGGAAAAGATCCTGGTTCAATGTCTTTCCCATGTCTGATAATCTTATGGCCCTCTCCCTCTGTTTTGCCTTCACCTTGAGCATGGAACCCCTTGGAAGATATACAAACTTCCCATCAAGCCATTCAGGGTTTTCTCTTAACCTCTGAAGTTCAGCATACCTCATTCCTGTTAGCAGAAGAGAGGTGCATATCCTCCTGGTATCAGGATCCATGGCATCCCTTATCTTTTCAAACTCAACCGGTCTGAGGATCCTAACCTCAAACTTCTCAGATGATCTAACAATGGCTCTCAACGTACAAGTTAAGATACTGACAAAACTTAACGCTTTCCATGGGGTTTGAGTGTTGTGGCCACATGGACCCATGGAATGAGTATATAAATGGTGTTAAGTTTAAGCACAAAAGTTAACCGGAGAATCTGTTCAGGTACAGAATCCATTGACTTTCGCCCTCAATAAGAGTTTAGTTTTGGTTTTAAATAATTAATGAGTTCTCTCTCTAATTTTCCAACCTCTTTGGCTTCATCCTTAGTTTTTGGTTTTACATCTTCCTCGGAGATATTCCCATTCTCCCTCAATCGGCCATCATAAGTGAAATTTACAAGGAGTATTTTGAAGGAATCTATGGCCCGTAAGGTAATTTCCGATATATCATCCCCATTGTGGTCCAGCGAACCAAGTCTCCTTAGTATGGTAGCTAAATAAGCATGTTTTCTACAATCAAAGTGTGAAGGGACTCTTTCTATGAAAGAACGTGATGTGCATTTTCCAATATAACAGGGTTTATCTGATAAATCATATATAATGTAAATCCCTATACCAGGATAAATTGCGAGATCCTTAAATTTAATCTCAGACAGTGGGAGTGCGTTTTCGGGTTTTAAAAACTTCCCTAATTTCTCAGCATCAAGAGAGTTCGCACTATCAAATGAAATAACATGCTTCATGTTTGGGTCAAATACGGGATTAATATCCATGGAAGTTTAATTGGGATTTACCTTTTAAGTTTTATTATAAAAGTTAACTTATTTCACTTATTACCCTTTGAATGACAGAAAAACTTATTGCAGTAACAAAGGTCACTAGATAACTATCAGTTATTGCTTAGAATTTATTTTTGCAATCTTTGCAAAAGAATTCTGAGTGGTCATCATTTTTTTCGTAGGTAGTTTCTCCACGAATTACATATCCATCTTCCCAGTGTACTGTTTCTGTCATTCCTCCAGTTATTGTCTCTTTAATACAGGTGCTACCGCATTTGTCACATTTTGGTTGTACTGACATAATATGCTCAATGCTTAGTTAGATAAGAATGTTGGGTTGTAAGGGAAAAGTTAACAATTGACTACCAACCTGCAACTGGAGATATCATCTTGCCACATCTATATTTGAAACTAAATTTGTTAACAGGCGCTGTCGTTTATTCCGATGCTAAGGCTTCCAGAGTATCCCGCCATTTTAGTAGAAACGTGGATATTGATTATGAACCAAATTCCTTCGTTTGACATACAAGTTGGAAGAGTTCCCCCGAAGGGGTGAGCGGAAATAACAGTGAAACCAGTTGTACTAGATTTGAATCCCCATATTTCGGCGTTTTGTCCATAAAATTCCATTAGGTTTATTTGAATTGTAAAGTTGTTTCCCGCCACTGCATTCGACCCTATCGTTCCAAATATAGAAGGGGTTCCATAGAAACTAATACTTTCCAAATAAGGTTTAATTGAAGTAATTTCAACTTTAAGGGTAGAAGTTGAATTTGTTTTCAGCAACAAACCAGAATGATAACCTGCCAAGGACTGAGATACACTAATGTTTAAGGTAAAAGTCCTGTTATTGCTTGGCATTATTATGATCGGTAAATGCGGACTTATGGATTCAATTGTAAAGCCAACTGTACCGACAGAAATTTGAGTTACATTTATGCCATACGTGTTATTATTGTAAATGGTCAAATTGTACTGCACGACTTCTCCAGATATGGCTTTAAAGCCAGTTACATTAGCGCTATAAATTGATTTTGTGTTATTTATATCATTATTAATCGTTTCAGAAACTGAAATTGCAGGTATACTAACGTTTGTAGACCTATTACCAAATACATCAAGCTGAATGCTTCCATTATAATATTTCATGGTACTCTGGGCAAATACCTGCAAAGTCAAGTTTTTAGAATTGTGTGAGCCAATAGAAATGGGGAGCGATGGGGAAATGTTCTCCAGATCAAAACCATCACTTTGAATCTCAAACCTATTTAATGTAATGTTGAAGAAATTGTTGTTAACTACATTAATAGTAAAAAAAATAGCATTTCCCGCAATCATTTTAAAACCAGAATAAAACTCAGTGAAATTATAATTTACTCCCTGAGAATCTGTAATTGTGAAATAGGTTTGGACTTGACTGACTGCTATATTGCCTGAATACAGTGTATTGTTTATCCCGCTTGCAGAAGATTGGGAACTTGTACTATTCTTGGAGAAGACACCATCACGATAGGCGATTACAGCCCCGGTTCCAACAACTATAAGAAGTATTGCAACTATGGCTGCCGTAACCTTACTAACCATAAACTTATAATCATTGCAGTTAAATATTTTTTTCTCTTTATAGTAGCTCCGATTTGAACTAAGTTTTTAGACTGCCTGGACTGTTGAATCACTCTGGAAGGGTAACTGCGAGCATGCCATTCATAAACCCAGAAGGTCTACGATGTCGTTTGTGGCCGATATAGGGAATGCCACGGAAGCAAGCAGGCTCGGAAGAGAAACCCTCCAAAAGATACTACTGCTTCATATGGAGTACCTGGTTCGCTGAGTGGAACCTCCCCATAGTGAATTCTCTTGTTCTTCTTTCACCAGCGGACATTTTTTGTCTTTTCACGAATCTACTGTTTCCAGATGACCCTCTCATGCTGGTCATCATCGACTCTCCTCAGAGTCTCTCTGATATCTCATTTATCAGCCACCTTGCATTGTTCATCACCCTGTCGATGTTCTCCTTGCCCAGGTTGCGGCTTTTGACCTTTGCATCATCCAGCCATCCCTTGATGTATGCTGCAGAATCTCCCTCGAAATCAAATCCAAAATGTACACCAACAAGATATGTGGAGAGTTCAGCCTCACTCTCAGCAAAGCCTCTTGGAAGATCCTTACGATAAAGATGCTCCAGTCTTACATGAGACATTTCGTGGATCAGGGTGTGAAGGACATTCTCATCTTCTCCTGGTATTTTCATGACGATAATCTTCTGGCCTTCTCAACTGTGAGCAGTGTATCCCCGGGCACTATTGAAGATCGTATCCTGTTCCACGGATTCTTTAGGATTTGTAAGTGATAGATCAGTCAAGTTACCAGAAAATGACATGATGAGATCATGCGTCGGTCACCTCAACTCTCGCAGGCATGTATTCAGGTTCCATCTTTTTCTTGACCTCTGCCTTTACCCTGTCAGATACTATCCTTGGATTGAAGTGCAAGTAAAACTCCACGGGTTCGTCACCGATCTGATTGTTTGAGATAATTTCATTACTGAATTTATCGAAATCCAGGGAGATGGAGTACTTGGACAGGACATCATCCCGGCATGGAGTAACCCATGCAGTCTCCCTGGTAGGCGAAATATTGCCGTTTTTATCAAGGAAAATAGAAAGATAGCGTAACGCTTTCCTTGAAGCGGTTCTGGACATCCTCCATCCATTTCCTGTCGATTCAATATCGGATTTAGAAATGTTTCCATCCGCCAGAAGCTGTTTTATGACGGTTGAAGGATCAACGGATTCCTTGCACATTACCCGGAATACTCCTGATTGGACCAGTGATCTCAGATACCACCCATGGCATTCCCTTTCCACCAGGAGATCGGTCTGTAACCTCTTCTTTCTCTGGACTGATTCCTTAAGGTATTCAGCCCTTGATATCTTTGGTGCCAGATCTGACTTCATCCTGGATATCTCCTTTTCCAGCTTTTGAAGTTCAATCTCTTCTGGATCTGAACCACAAGCCATCAGAACTGCATCCTCCACAATGGATCCCAGGTCTATGCCCTG
>JAKAYJ010000069.1 GCA_021816385.1 Thermoplasmata archaeon | reverse complement strand
CCCTTTTCCCTCATATCCCTGATCATCCTCCACACCTCATCGTCGTACACAATTCCTCACTTTCTTTCCCATGAGGGTGGGGAATTTTAAACCGACGATTTTGGGGAATTCTTAACCGACTTTTTTGGGGAAAAGTAGACCGACTTTTACACTATGAAGCTTGAGGGCTCCTTCTGCTCGTCCCATGTCCCTCACATCCTTCCTCAATGCGTCGACAGAGTCTCTCCTTTTAGGACCTAGCAGAACCAGATGGTTAAGGAATATCGGTTACTTCTCTCATAGTGCTCAGAGCAGAAGCAGTAAATGAATTTAAATAAATGCAGGGAATATTGACTTGGCAGACCTATTTTAAGAAGGAAAGAAATGAGCTCATCAGAAGAGGACTTGTATCTGAGGAAGAACTTTTCTCTGACTTTAATCGAACTAGGGATTTCTGCCCTTGGGTCGTCGGTGTTCACCGTCGCAATTCTATGGGTAACCGTTTCATCCACTAAATCAGCACTGATAACTGGAGTTGTTAGTGCATGTTTGGTTGTTCCTCTCTTCTTCAATTTTCTCATCGGCTCTTTTGTAGACGGGACTGAGAAGAAGAATCGGTACGCAGCCATTTCTTTTTTACTTAGAGGAATTTCTTCCCTGACACTCATACCCGCAGAGTTGTCACATGGCGCTTTCTTGGGTATAGGATTGTTAATTTTTAGCGCAATCATTTATGGCTTCACCACGGACTTCTTAGTCTCAATAAGGGCGATATGGATTCAGAATTTTGTCAAGAAAGTTCAATATCTGAAGGGCAATTCAATATATGGTATTGTATCGAGAGCTACGAGACTAGCTGGGTACTTCCTGTCAGCGATTCTGTTGGTTGTATCCATAGACGGTGCAGTTGTGTTTATGGCTGTCACGTTCTTTGCTTCAGGAGTATTGGTGCTTTTCATTGATAATCCCAGACTTACAGTTCAAATGGGGTATAAATTTGTTGAACGTACCAAAGAAGGATTTGCATATGTTATGAAATCTGACATTCTGAAAGAGATAATAATACTCTCAATGATTTCCGCCTTATTTGCAGGAATGGTAGATACTGCGTCATCAGTAATGATAGACCTGCAATTTCACTTGACTGCAAGCTACCTTAGCTATGCGTTCGTATGCATCACAGTGGGCGGACTGATCTCTCAGTTCGTGACATCAAAGATTAAAACCATTAGGATGGTTGGTTCGAAACTGGCCTTACTGTACCTATTTGGCGGGTTGACCTTCTCTCTGATCGGTTTCTTTCCAAACATCTATGCTTTGTTGATCGTATTCTTTGTTTCTGAATTCCTGTTGGGATTTGCTTCTCCGATTGTTTCAACTATGTTATTTGGAAACACAGAGAAGGGACAGATGGGAAGAGTCCAAGGTCTGATGGACACAATGGGTACGTCCTTCAATTCATTATCCGGAGTTGTAGCTGGTGCATTAATGACGGTATTTTTACCAGAATACATATTCTTTGTGATAGCTTCGGGTCTTATAGCTGTGTCAGTTCTCACTTCTGTATTCAAGAAAATTCGTTTTGAAAATATATCTGTCGGCTAGCCTGATGGCTTGATGTTTCCTTTGTCTCAGGACTCAAGGGAAAAGAGGTTTAGACTTTTGGAAATCCTCTTTAGTCATTATTTTAGAGAACCTCATTTCTTTTGCAGAACTAAAATGGCGGGAACTTTCTTATATGACACAAGCATATTGTTTATTATGGACAAGCTTCCAAGAGATGTGAACAATAAACTGGTTGGACCGAACAAGAAATACGAGCCAGTTTTGGATGATGAGGTGTGGATTACCCCTGCCGTATACAACATGGCATTTGAACCAGGATATTACGCATAAAAACATACCGTTGAAATGCAAGCACCAGAGCCTAGTTGTGTACCAGTAGTAATAGAGGGAGTTACTTTAAGAAAGGAGAAAAAAAGAGCTTTCGTTATAGGCAAAGGGGTAGCACTTATAATCAACAGGTCCGCCGCGAGAATCATAGAAGGATTTGACGGAGTAAAAAGTTTGGGTGAGATTATGGAAAAACTCAAACATGATTATCCTAATACCGACGAAAAAATCATAGAGAGAGATGTTTTAGATTTAGCACTGAAACTATCAGATAGTAAAGTCGTCAGATTTGAGAAGTGAATGTGCCGTGCAATAGATGACAAGTCCGTAAGTGAAGTTCCTTTCAAACTCATTTCAGAATTGACTTACTCTTGTAATCTGAAATGCATCTATTGCCATAATCCAGTCAACAAATCATATTTTGCAAAGGAGTTGGATACTGTTACTTGGAAATCGATAATTGTTAAGGCCAAAGAAGCAGGGGTTTTAGTTAACTCATTTACGGGAGGTGAGCCTCTCCTTCGTCCAGATTTAATGGAACTCGTCAAATTCTCAAAAGATCTCGGTCTAATTACCAGAATTAATACAAATGCCTCACTAGTTAACGAAGAAACTGCTTCGCAATTATCAAAACTCGAACTTGATTATGCTCAGGTGGGTTTGCCATCTTTGAATAAGAAAACGGACGAGAGAATTACTGAGGTTAGAGGTATTCTTCAGAAAAGAATAGATGGCATTAAGAACTTGACAAGATATAACATCCAGACATCCTTAAATGTAGTCCTAACTAGGTGGAATTTAACTACAATCGAAGAAATGGTAATGTTTGCTGAAAAATATGGTATCTCAGACCTAACGTTCCAGTCAACTTTCTTGTTTGGGAGAGCGGCGGCCAATATCAAGAATGACATACTTCCGACAACGGTCGAAATGAGACAGGTATCAGAAAGAATACAAGAACTGCGAGACCGCGTATCCCTAGAAATACATCCTCCACACATGATTTACTACGACGGAGACCCTATGCCATGCAGTTGGAACAGGGAAGGAATAATCGTAGTAACTCCAAATGGATTGGTAACTCCCTGCGAGCCAGCCTCTAATCTTTTTCCCGAGGTTAAATTCGATTCTGTGTCGGATAGCAGTCTGTTCGACATATGGAATGACTCCGAAGCCTTCAAGAAATTTGAGAATACTGCTTATTTGCCTAACTTTTGTCAAACGTGTAGAGTAATTGAAACGTGCAGAGGGGGGTGTAGAGTGGTGTCTTATCTGCTTACTGGAAATTTGATGTCAGAGGACCCTAGCTGTATTCTCTCAGAAAAAAGAAAGGCAATAGAACTTTATATCAGTCCTCAAGAAGGCTCCCGGCATGAAGTATAGAACTCTAGGAAAAACAAAATACAGAGTCTCTGAAATAGGCCTAGGAACATCATATTTGCATCTCGTGGATGAATCCGAAGTGAGAGCTCTCTTAAATCTGTCATCTTCCGCTGGTATAACTCTTTATGATACCGGGAACTCATACGGGCACGGATTAGCAGAAAAGTATTTGGGAAACTTTCTCACAACGTCACAAAGCAATGTAGTAATCACAAAAATCGACGTAGGTTTTGCAAGGAAGGACATCCACAAAGAACTTCTGATGAATGAGTTTGATAAAGCAATTAAAGATTCCCAACAACGACTGAAAATGGACACTCTGGATATTCTCTTGCTTCACAAGCCTCCCTGTTCCAATCAAGATTTTATGTGGATATCCAAATTTATGGAGCGGGCAAAGAACAATGGCATTATAGCTTTTTGGGGTATTTCAATAACGACATACGATGAGTTATATCCATTCATCGAAAATATAGGAGATCTCGATGTTGTTGAAACTCCGTACAACATGCTCTTTCAGGACCCGAGACTGACTATTTTTGATACCCTCAGAAAAGAGAACATCGGCGTCATTGCTAACTCTGTTTTACAAGGTGGGATATTGAGCGGCAAGAGTTATCAACAACTATCTTCGCTAGCAAAATCTACTCACAATCTATCATTTGAAATGTATAGTGAAGTTCTTGACACACTCAAAGACCGTAATGACTATGCCACCAATTCAGGGTCCCTTCTTAGATGTGCTATTAAATTCACACTCGACAACCTTTACGTTCATAGTGCCCTTATAGGAACAAGTAGTGCAGAACATTTGAAAGAGTGCATTAACGGATACCAAGAAATCTGATTTACCAATATATCTTTGAGTCGGTGGTCTAGCGTGTTAGAAGAAGTTCATTCATTTGCAGATATGCAAGTAGTGGAAAGTTCGTTAGAAGCTGGAGATGAATAAAGCTTCTACTAAGTAGTTGTTCATAATTAACATACTTCTTTATATCCTTCGGTCATATTAGATTATGGCTCAAATAATGGGAGAGAAAGACCTGATCAGAAGCACTAGGGAAAAGTATTTCAGAATATCCGGTACATTCAATGAGCTTTCCCGAAGATTATGGGCCGGAAATGAAAGCATCTCCATCGGTTATGGAGGCATTGCAGTGGTATCTGAAGCCACAGGCATCTCCAGGAAAACAATAGAGAAAGCCATGAGGGAGATCCAGGGTGCCAGCTATCCCACAGATCGCATAAGGAGGAAAGGTGGCGGCAGGAAAGATATAACGGTGAATAAACCCGGGATAAAAGAGAAACTCATGGAGCTTGTGGAACCATCCATACAGGGAGACCCACAGTCACCAATGCTTTGGATAAGCAGGAGCCTCAGGAACCTGTCTGAGGCGATGGAGAAAAGCGGATATAGAATAGGTCATGTCACGGTTGGCAATCTTCTCCATGACATGAAATACAACCTCAAGGGAAATAAGAAAACAAGAGAGGGGAAAAGCAATCCCGATCGCAATGAGCAGTTCCAGCACATCAACAATACCGCCATACAGTTCATGGAGCATGACGATCCCGTCATATCTGTGGACACAAAAAAGAAAGAGCTCATAGGAAACTTCAAGAATAACGGGAAGGAGTGGAAGCCTCCGGGTGAAGTGGATGAGGTCAATGTCTATGATTTCCTCACAGATGCAGAGGGGAAAGCCATTCCATACGGTGTCTATGACATCAGGAACAACGAGGGATGGGTAAACATAGGCATTGATCATGATACGGCAGAATTCGCGGTGGAATCCATAAGGAGGTGGTGGAACCTCATGGGTAAGAAGAGACATCCCAATGCAGAAAAACTCATGATTGTAGCCGATGGTGGCGGTTCCAACGGATCAAGGGTCAGGTTATGGAAGATCGAGTTACAGAGGTTTGCCGATGAATCCAATCTGGATATAACAGTGTGTCATTTCCCTCCCGGAATGAGCAAGTGGAACAAGATCGAACACAGGATGTTCTCATACATAACCATAAACTGGAGAGGAAAACCTCTCCGATCATACGAGACCATAATAGAGCTTATAGGCAACACGAGGACAAGGAACGGCCTGAAGATAAACACAGATATCGACACGGGAATATACGAAAAGGGTAAGGTTATAACCGATGAACAACTGAAAAATGTGAACCTGATAAGGAACGAATTTCATGGCGATTGGAATTATACGATCGGAACACTAAATAAAACAACTGGGGATGTTATTAATTAACAACTACTAAGTGTTCTTTAATGTTTGCCATTGCACAGTGTGATTCACGTGTTAAAGGGGCTATTCGCAAATGGATCATCCAGTTACAGTGTAATCCCTGCTTGAATTCAGAGAAACGTTGTAGGACTTGGATACCCCCTGGTACACCAGGTAGAGAGTGTAATTTCCCGGAAGGAGGTTGAAAGAAAATGTCTCATTGGAAGACAGAATTACTGTCCGAAATTAAGGGGGGCAGATCAAGTTCATCCCAATAAACACCAGGAATAAGAAGTATAGAGAATACTCAAAATACAGAATTTCAGAACTGCTCATTACTGACAGGATAGTTTCTCTCTCCTTCTCAATTAAAGTCGATAAGGAAGTGTCTTCAGAGACTGTAGGAATGGACATAAATTTCAGTAACATCACAGGAACGGTCATGCATGGCGGTGATATCACTGGAGTGATCGATATACCCACCAATAACATTGTGAGCATACAGAACGACTTCTCAAGGAGGAGAAGGAAGATACAGAAGCACATAAAGAATCCACAGAAGAGGAAGAAGAAGCTCAAGCAGACGAGAGGGAGACAGCAGAACCGCATGAAAGATGCGATGCACAAGCTGTCCTCATCCCTTGTGAAGGAGTATCCTGGTTCCTCATTCATACTCGAAGATCTAAGGAACATAAGGAATACTGCTAAACCACAATCGAAGAAGATCAGAACATACCTCAATCGATGGCCATATAACCAATTCCAGAGAATGATGGAATATAAATCTAAGAACAGGACTATATACGTGAATCCAGAGGGGACTTCATCAGAATGTCCCGTATGTGGTGGAAAGGTAAAGCACCCAGTCTGGAAGATGTCAAGATGCGAGAACTGTGGTCGGGACTACGACAGGGACAGGTTAGCCTCACTGGCTATAT
>JAKAYJ010000068.1 GCA_021816385.1 Thermoplasmata archaeon | reverse complement strand
TGGATTTCTGAAGAATGAATCAATTGTAGCAATATCAGTTGGAACATTGCAGGGCAATTATGACGTCATGATGGCCGATCCAAATAATTATAATGAATATGATCTTCTATCGCAATTACAGGATTTTGTAGATTCATATCAGCCAGAAGTTATAATCGGTTATAATCACGTGAGCTATGATATAACTTTAATAAACACCAAACTCGTCAGCTTGCCTTACTCCAAACAGCTATTTGCGCTGAAATTTTTCTTCGGAACATCCTATCTACTGGATATGATGTATGCATGTGCTCTTGATATGAGGGTAAAAACCGGAGACTACATAATAAGAAGTCTCAGGAAAATAGTAAATTCTGAATTCTATAACGAACTTGACTTAATGAGGGTCAAGGAAAATATTCAGATTGATGGCATGAACCCGGCTGAGGCCGTTGAATATCTGTGGAAGAATGACGCTAAAAAACTTCGTGAATACTCACTTGGCGATGTTCACGATGTAATTGAACTTTACAAGTCTATTTTTAAATATTGAAATGAAATAGAACTCAATTTCCTTGTTCTTAATTAGCAGATTGAATCAAGGGTTACTTATCAAAAAATCAAAATTTATAACTGGATATTTAAAGTAGACCATACTTGCCAGCTACATTTTCAACATTCTCTACATAATCCTCGAAGATTCGCAGGATATCCCTGGATGTTATAATTCCAACAAATCTGCCATTTTTCCCAACAAGTATTCTGCGTATTCCATTTTTGCTCATTATAACAGTTACCTTTCTTGTCGGTGTATCCTCAGCAACGCTCCTGATTTCTGTTGACATTATTTCCCCGAGCTTTATTTTCTCAGGATTAATTCCCGTTGCCATAACCTTGCTCACAAAATCCCACTCTGTAACTATCCCCTTAATGGTACTATTTTCTCCTACCAGAACATATCCTCTATGATCCTTTGCCATAAGCTTTGTGGCTGAAGCGACATCCAGATCCTCTGGAAGAGGTGATGGAATTGGTGACATAATATCTTCCGCGTTTAGTACCATAACCTGTCATTTTCATAAGATATTTAAAATCAATGTAAGTTGATATGGTTCTTTAAAGGTTTTAACGGGTTTAAATATGAATAAATAAAAAGATGATGATAGAATCTATCAATTGCTTACTTTACTGGCATAAGGTAAAGGTTGTTTATCTGTGATATCCTCTTTAATAGCATTCTCATTTCGTTTAGATCAAACTCATGAATCAGGTTGAAGTTTCCATCCCTATCCTGTCTTAATGAACACTATATCAGCATAAGTTCATGAATAATAGTTGCCAAGAATTTCATAGGAGTGCCGAAAGAATGATTGTCATTCTTAATGAATTCTGTGGTGATAGACCATACAAATGTGCGATGAGCTAAAAAAATTAAAAAGTATTTAATACACATAGCTATTGACTGAATGGAGTGGAATTAATGGAAAAATTAATGGAAACTGGAACAACAACTGTAGCAATTACACTCAAAGATGCCGTTATAATGGCAACTGAGAGGAGAGTTACAATGGAGCATTTTATAGCACACAAGGACGGACAGAAACTATTTCAAATTGATACATATGCTGGAATGACCATTGCAGGCCTTGTAGGCGATGCTCAGGTACTTGTCAGATACATGAAAGCAGAGCTTGAATTATACAGGATGCAGAGAAAAATAAATATCCCAATAAGCGCCGCAGCCACATTACTTTCAAACATACTTAACCAGACTAAGTTCTATCCTTATATGGTTCAGATACTCATAGGAGGTGTCGACTCAAAACCACACATCTTCTCAGTAGATGCAGCAGGTGGCTCAGTAGAAGACATATTTGTCAGTACTGGATCAGGATCTCCATTCGTATACGGTGTTCTTGAATCAATGTACAGCAAGGACATGACCGTCGATGAGGGAGTAGATCTGGTAATAAAGGGCATATCTGCAGCTAAATCAAGAGATTCAGCATCAGGTGGAATGATAGATGTTGCCGTAATTACAAAGGAAAAAGGCTATGTTCAGATCGAAGAATCAGACGTTTTGAACAGAATTAAAAAACTAAAATTAAACCTTTAAATATTATTATTACTTACTTTAAAAAAAATAAATTTTTCAGGAGTCATCAGAAATGGTATTCAGAGACTATATTGAGGATGCAAAATCCATATTCAAGAGACTTGTTCCGGATAACGAAATTACAGAAGTTGTCTATGAAGGGCCAAATATTGTGGTCTACACAAAGAACGAGGATCTTTTTGCGAACAGGGATGATATTGCGATAAAGGTAGCACAGGAAATCAGGAGAAGGATATTCATCAGGCCAGATCCATCTATCCTTAAGGATGAGGATCAGGTGAGGAAGATTGTGGAAGATACAATTCCTGAGGAGGCAGGACTTAAGGATATCTATTTCGAATCAGATACTGGTGAAGTTGTCATAGAGCTTGAAGAACCATCAATTATATCACAGAAGGATTCTGAATATGTGCATTCCATAAAAAACAATACCAACTGGTACCCAAGGATAATCAGGGCACCTCCAATGCATTCTCACACTGTTAAAGAAGTAAGGGAATTCATGAGGGAGGTCAAGGATGAAAGAAAGAAATTCCTAAATTCGCTTGGGCAGAAATTGAATTCCCCTGTAATGATCGGTGAAACATGGGTAAGATTAACAGCTCTTGGCGGTCACAGGGAAGTTGGAAGAAGTGCCACGTTAGTCTCAACAAACAATTCCAAGATACTAATAGACTGTGGTATGATGAATACAAGCACAGCCGGAGAAAAACCCTGGGAAGGATCTCCATATTTATACCTGCCTGAAGTTCAGCCCTTAAGTTCAATAGATGCCGTAATCCTCACGCATGCCCATCTTGATCATTCAGGCATGGCCCCAATGCTTTACAAGTATGGATATGAAGGTCCTATTTACATGACACAGCCTACAAGGGATCTCGCAGTATTGCTACAGAACGATTTCATAAAAGTAGCACATATGGAAGGCTATAAGGCTCCATACGAAACAAAGCACATAAGGGAGGAATTGAAGAGAACGATCGTATTGAGAAATAACGAAACAACAGATATCACGCCGGATGTGAGACTTACATTTTACAATGCGGGTCATATACTTGGTTCAGCTTCTGTACATCTGCATATAGGGGATGGTTTATACAACGTTGTACTGAGCGGTGATGTCAAGTTTGAAAAAACCTGGCTCTTTAATCCTGCCAATAATAAGTTTCCAAGAGTGGAAACGTTCATGACAGAAAGTACCTATTCAGGCAGGGATGATTACCATAAGACAAGGAAAGATGCATCAGAAATTCTTGTCAATATAATAAATCGTACATTTGAAAGGGGTGGCTCTGTTCTAATTCCTGTTTTCGCAGTAGGAAGGAGTCAGGAAGTAATGATGGTTCTTGAAGAAGCCATGAGGACTGGGGCAATAAAACAGACACCAGTATATCTTGATGGGATGATCATGGAGGCAACAGCAATTCATGCTGCTTACCCTGAATTCTTAAACAGGAATCTGAGGGAGCAGATCATGATCCAGAGAGAAAATCCATTTATGAGTCCAATTTTCAAGAAGGTCGAAACCAGAGAACAGAGACTGCAGATATGTGATTCATCTGAAAGTAATATTGTTCTTGCAACATCAGGTATGATGAATGGTGGTCCAGTTATGGAATTCTTCAAGGCATGGTCAGATTCCCCAAAAAATTCACTTGTATTTGTTGGGTATCAGGCTGAGGGAACATTTGGTAAAAGACTCCAGAGAGGTGCAAAGGAAGTAAGCCTCAGTGAGGGTGGGAAGATGACATCCTATCCAGTAAACATGAATGTCGAGACTGCCGAAGGCTTTTCCGGACATTCAGATAAGAAGCAATTGCTTGCGTATATAGCAACAATGATGCCAAAGCCAAAAAGGATACTTGTAAATCACGGTGAAAGTGAGAATGCACAGGATTTTGCCAGGCAAATAAGGCAGAAATTCGGCATAGAAGCCCATGCATTGAGGAATCTGGAGACCATAAGGCTGTATTAGGTGAGATAATTGAGTAAGTTAGAAGTGCTGATATATGCACCAGGAAAGGAAGATCACAGAGAAAAATCATTAAAGGAGCTTGTTAATTTAATCATTGGTAAGAATCCGGGAAGAATTTTCATAAGTCTTGAATCTGGCAGTGAAGCAGTGAGGAACAAATTAACGGAAGAATTTAAGAATATTCCAGTAAATGTTGTCGAATGCGATTTTGCTGGAAAAGTTCCGGACAAAGGTCAATCTACAGACCTTCAGGTAAAGAGGAAAGTCCTTGAGCTTGGCCTTGACACAATTGCAAAGTATGTGGAGAATATCAATGAATCTGTTGAGTCCTTGAACTCTGAAATTACCATGTCCCTTTTCCGGGCGTTTTTCATATTTTATTCGAATGCCATGCCAGAAGATTATGAAATACTGTACGAGGACCGAAGGATGTGCATTCTGGGAAAACTGGTACATGAAAAAATAGAACAAGGAGATCTTTTAATTGTTTCCCCGTGGGACGCATACTGGTTCAAGGACGAGTTTGAAAAGATCAAGTACTGAAATACTGTTAATGTCATTTAATATTTCCTAATTCAAATCAACAACGTAGTTTAAGTATTAGTTTAAATTCTATATTTTGATGAATAACCTGTTAAAGTGGATTTCAATTGTCACACTTTTTATCATCCTTATAACAGGGTCATCATCTCTATCTTCTTTTCAGGTCCAGGATCACCATGTTAATGGAGGGAAATTAAGTGGAAGTTATGGTTCTGTTTATGAAACAGGTGTTGGAAACGTGGTATCCACACAGCCACTTATCCCCATACTAAAGTTCACTCAAATAAAGTTCATCTTGATTCAGACAAATTCCAATATAACTCCATCAGGGAAAATTTACATAGATGGGGAGCTGTCAATGAATATAACAAGTTCCAATCTATCAGACCTGCATTTCAAAGTTGCTGAGAACAGGTTTTATAAATTCGAACTACAGTTCAACTCTGGGACGTATTTGCCATACTATCTCAATACCACGGTCGAAGGAAACACTTCAGTTCCAGTCATCCTTCAATCTGTCAGGAACAGTGCAAGTAACCTGTATGTACTGGGTTTTGAATTAAACAACGAGTATATTTCATTCATTGTTGCCTTCCTCATTCTAATGCTGTCACTTGTTGCAATTCCTAGGAAGTATCTTGGACGAAATTAGCAAGCAATATCATAAAGAATATCTAACATCATCTCAGAAGTTCATACTGGAAGAGTTTTTCAGGTCAGATGAGATATAATTTTCGCATTTATATTAAAAAATAATAATGTGTACATTTATTTCATTAAGTTGCAATAAAGTTTAAAACCATCCGATCAATACTCGTCTTATTGGAAAACAAAACAATATCTATAGTTATCCCTGCATACAACGAGGAGTCCCGCATTGCTTCTACAATAAGGGATATAAAGGGGACTGTAGAAAATCTCAAGGAGATAATTGTTGTTTTTGATGGTTCAGATAGAACTCCTGAAATAGTGGAGTCTATATGCCCGGACTGCAAGGTAATCCAGCATAATCACAGGCTAGGAAAGGGGAAAGCGGTTAAGGAAGGAATAGAGAAAGCAACTGGGGATATAATCGCATATGTTGATGCAGATGGTTCAATCCCTGCATCTGAAGTAAACAGATTATCCTCAATGTTAACAGATAGAAATTTTGTTGTTTCATCAAGGTGGATGCGAAGTTCAAGGATAAAGGTAAAGCAACCAGGTTACAGGATCTTATTTGGCCGTGTATTCCATTACTTTGTATTTTTTCTCTTCAGGATGGATATCAAGGATACCCAGTGTGGTTTAAAGGTCTTCAGGTCAAAATCTCTTAAGGAGATAATACAGAGAGTACGTGTCTTTGACTGGGCTTTTGATGTATCAGTAATTTATCATGCCATGGAATATGGGCTCAAGCCGGTTGAGGTAGGTATAGAATGGAATAACGAGCATGGCTCAAAACTCAGGGTCTTCAAGACCATCCCGAAGATGTTTCTTTCTGTTTTTGGCATGTGGATTATCAACAAGCACTACAAATCAAGCAAAATCAAGACAATAATTGATAAGATTGAGTCAGAGTTCTTCTCAAGAAATATTTAGATATCTCTGGTTTGAGTGTAACGAAAAATCCTTAGGGATAGGTCGTTTGATAAAATATTTAAGAATAGAAGAATCGAAAGCAATACATATTCCCTGCCTCCATATCTTGTAAGATGCTTGATTTCATCAATCATCACTCTGAAACTTCTCACTCTCTGGTACCTGTCATATATTGCCAAATTTCCTTCCATCTTCAACAGCATGAAACTGAATGGAATATCGTTCACTTTCCTCCTGGAATCTCTATATGCATTTCTTATATTTTCCATCGACTCTCTGGTAA
>JAKAYJ010000003.1 GCA_021816385.1 Thermoplasmata archaeon | reverse complement strand
AGGTCCCTCAGTCATCGTCATTTTTTCATCAGGTCCTGTGAATATAACGACTGAAGTACTTTTTTCACTCAATTTAATTAGCTGTAAGTCTTTTTTGCCATCCTAAACAAGCAAAATAATCCTGATAAAATGTATATTTACAACCCAAGTAGATGATGATTTTCCATTTTAGCCCTATTGAGTTTTTGATCTACTTCTGTACTCACTGTCCAGTGTTGTGAACTTCACAGTCAACTGGTTGGCTACATTGTCCTTTTCAGGTCCAGGTAGATACTGTTCCACAAGTCCAAAAAGCCCGTTTTCTTCCTTGTAAACATGCTGAAGCATTATCCTTGCAATCTGCCCACTTTTGCCTATTATCTCCTCCTGTGTAGGTGCTATTTCCTGTTCTCCTTCATATATCCTTGGTTTATGAATTCCGTTGAACATACTTTTCACAGATACGTGTTCTGCAGAAATTATTCGTATGGGCTCCTCGAATTCCATATATTGCCTCAGATAGGGGCTAAATATGGGTATGAGAACAGTATCTTCCAGTGAAAAATGAACTTTTATCGTATAATCGATATGCTTTAAAAATTCAGTGATATCAATTTTGTTGCCCAGGAAATCCTCTGTTATTCCAACTGTTGTATAATGCTGATCCCTCAATAACTGTGTTGCTTTAGAGCCTTTAAAATTCATTGAGTCCCTGTAGCTCATGAATATTCATTTGCACGGGATATATAAGCTTAATTGCCACTCCTTGGGATGATGTTCTCATTATCAAAGGATATCATTTCTGTAATTCTCAATTTTTATGAGTTTATAATTAAGATGTAGAAAATATAAGAAATGCCACTTATATCATGTCATTGCGGCAGATAGTCAATCAACGCAGCACTAGATAACGATTCCATTTCTGAAATCTCACTTCCCGTAAGTTTGAATGATATCGAATCAGCATTTTCCTTTGCCTGCTTAATGTTCTTAGCACCTGGAATTGGTATAACATCCTTCTTTGAAATCAACCAGTTCAGAGCAATCTGCGCTGGTGTCTTTGAGTATTTCTCACCTAGGGACCTTAACAGGGTAAGGACATCCTTTACGGCTTCGAGATTCTTTGGGGCAAAAAGCTCATTTCCTTCCCTAACGTCACCTTTTGGTATATTGCCTGTGTTGTACTTTCCGGTCAGAACACCCTGTGCCAGTGGACTCCATGCAATTATGCTTATGTTGTGCTTTCTACAGTATGGAATCACCTCTTCTTCTATGTTTCTCTGCAGCAAATTATACCTTACCTGATTTGAGACTATTGGAACGTCTCCCAGTATCCCTCTCGCCTCTTCTATGTCCCTGACTGCAAAGTTGCTTACCCCTATTGCCCTGATTTTACCCTCTTCGTATAGTTTTTTCATAGCTTTAAACGTATGGCTAAGAGGGATCTGTTCCCATGGATCTGGCCAGTGAATCTGATAAAGATCTATATGGTCTATACCGAGTCTCTGAATACTAGCACTTGCAGCCCTTTGCAGTTCATCATATCTGAGGTGCGCCCCATAGACTTTTGTTGCCACGAAGAAATTTTCCCTGCCATATTTTTTTAATGCCCTTCCCAGTACCTTTTCACTGTTTCCATTTCCATATTGCTCTGCCGTATCCACAAAATTGATTCCATTCTTCTTTGCCTCACCTACTGCTTCTATAACACCATCTTCATCAGCATTCCAGGCATTGCTTGCCTGCCATAACCCCATGCCAACTCTTGAAACCTTTAATTCTTTGTTTCCACCTAATGTCGTATAATCCATATATCATTATGAAAAAGTCCAGTATAAACCTATCTTTACCATATGAAATAGGATGGTCTGGTAAATGTTTTTAAATAAGAACATAAAAAAATTGTAGTATCTTAAAAATGAATTTGATAATCTATGTCTTATGGAGATTTTTTTGAGAATTTTAAACCCGGACCCACTGGAATTGTCCTGGGTCTTATGCTGTTAACAATAATTGCAAAACTGGTATAAGCCGCGAAAAATGCTGCAAGTATTCCAAAGTATCCTCCAAGATGTGTCATTATTGTGCTGTTATAAATTGCGCCTGCCCCGAGCAGTATGAATGTAATCCAGAGGGTAAGGAATGTCAGATTCAGAGTCACGTTTAGCATCATTGCCCCAGCCCACATATAAAGCGTGAATATTCCCCATAATACAAGTGCCCATCCTACAGCGACCGCTGGTAAAGTAGATACAATATGCGTGTCTGCGAGCAGGTTGAGAAAAGCATAGAATAACCAGAATGCTCCATAACTGCTGAATGCAGTAAATCCAAAAGTGTTTCCACGTCTCATTTCCCAGGAGCCAGCGATAAGCTGTGCTAATCCACCGTAGGCAACTGCCAGGGGAACCACAACTCCGACACCCGCTGAGCTTATAAAACCAGCGTTTATAAAGCTCAACAGGAATGTTGTAAAAGCAAAAGCTGCAAGACCCAGTGGAGCCGGGTCAGCAGCAAGTGCTTTGTTAAATGGGTTTGCTTCTGTAGTTTCCATAAACCTACCACCTTCCTTTCAGCAAGATAGAACAATTCTTTGCCATACAAAATATACATATGATTCATATTTAATTTTTTAGCAGATGGGCGAAGGTTTAAGTACAATTCTTTTAATAGAAGCTATATGGCAGAAAGAACTGAAAACAGGGAAGTACTTCCAACTGAAGAGAGATATCACCCCGGCATGGGTTCCTTTGAAAGGACATACAGGGATTCCATAGAACATCCTGATGAATTCTGGTCCAAGGCAGCCACAATTCTTGACTGGAACAGGCGCTGGGATATGGTTCTGGATGATAGCAACCCTCCATTTTACAGATGGTTTGTCAATGGAAAATTGAATGTTTCTTATAATGCAGTAGACAGACACCTGCTTTCACACAGGAGGAACAAGGCCGCCTTCATTTGGGTAGGCGAGAATGGGGAGGAAAAGATCATAACATATGATGGTCTTTACAGAAGGGTTAACAATCTTGCCTTTGCACTTCTGAATCTTGGAATAAAGAAGGGAGACAGGATACTGATTTATCTTCCAATGATTCTTGAAGCTCCAGTTGCAATGCTTGCAGCAGCAAGGATAGGAGCAACTTTCTCATTCGTCTTTGCAGGTTTTGGGGCCTCAGCAGTGGCGGAAAGGATTGAAGATGCGAAGGCGAAGATCGTAATAACAGCAGACGGAGGCTACAGAAACGGAAAAATCGTGGAACTGAAGAAGATTATTGATGAAGCACTGGAACAGACCTCCACTGTATCAAACGTCATAGTTGTAAGAAGGACGGGCCATAATGTATCCATGCAGGAAGACAGGGATATATGGTATCATGATGTAGTAAGGGATGGGATGAACTATGTAAAGCCTGTAGAAATGGACTCTAATGATCCCCTGTATATTCTTTACACCTCTGGAACAACAGGGAAGCCAAAGGGTGTTGTCCATGGAAACGGTGGATATGCAGTGTGGGTTGCAAATACGCTGAAATGGGCTTTTAATCCCGATGAGGATGACAGGTGGTGGTGTGCAGCAGATATAGGATGGGTTACTGGTCACAGTTATATTGTTTTTGCCCCCCTTATCCTTGGCCTCACCTCAGTAATGTATGAGGGATCAATAACATATCCAGAACCTGATCGGATGTGGGAGATTATAGAGCGTTACAGGGTGAATATACTGTATACTTCCCCAACCGCAATCAGGACTCTCATGCGTTTTGGAGAAAAGTATCCAAAAATGCACGATCTGTCTACGCTGAAAACGCTTGGAACCGTTGGAGAACCAATAAACCCTGCCGCATGGAAATGGTACTATGAGAATATAGGCAATTCAAAGTGCCCAATCATTGACACTTACTGGCAGACAGAAACAGGAGGCTTTGTAATTGCTCCTGCCCTGGGAATAGGGCTGCCACCTCTGAAACCAGGATCAGCAACTTTCCCAATGCCCGGCATTGACCCGGTAATTCTGGACGATAACGGAAAGGAGGTAAAGACTGGTGAGAAGGGATTCATAGCCTACAGGAAACCGTGGCCTGGAATGTTTCTGACACTGAATAATGATCCTGGTAGATTCAAGAGTGTATACTTTGAGAAGTTTAACGGAAAGTATTATTGCGGTGACTATGCGGTTAAGGACAGCGATGGATATTACTGGTTGCTTGGAAGAGCAGATGAAGTTCTCAAGGTGTCTGGCCACAGGCTGGGTACAATAGAAATAGAGGACGCACTCATTTCCTCAAGGGAAGTTGCAGAAGCTGCCGCATTTGGTAAACCCGACGAGACAAAGGGGGAGAGTATAGTGACTTTTGTGGTCATTAAGGATGAATTCAGGGGAACCCCTGAAATTATATCCACTCTCCGTAAGAGAATCAGGGAAGAACTTGGACCAATATATGTTCCGGACGAGATACACATTGTAAACACCCTTCCTAAAACAAGAAGTGGAAAGATAATGAGGAGGGTGGTGAAAGCGGTGTTCCTTGGTCAACTGCCAGGAGATATCAGTACCCTTGAGAGTTCCGTATCGGTTGATGAGATAAGGGCAGCCATAGAAACATTCAAGAAAGAAACAAGCAGATAAAAACTGTTTGAACATAAGTAAATTTCTTCCAATCTTTTTACGATTCAATTAATCCCTAATATCAACATCTGTAAGCCTGGCATTTTCATTTTAAGAAAGGTTCAAACATCAGGAATGAACATATATACATAGTATCATTGATGAAACATTATGAAAAGAATTAATGTCTGCATAGCAGGAGCAACAGGATGGGTTGGAAAAGTCCTCACAGAAAAAGTCCTTGAATCAAGTGATCTCAATCTTTCCGGAGCAGTTTCAAGAAAAGCTTCAGGGATGAATTTGAGAAGTGTTTTTCCAGGAAGCGGTAAAGAGTTGAAATTTGAGCCTTCAGTAAAAAGGGCTCTAAATGAAGAAACTGATGTCCTGATTGATTATACATCTCCCGATGTTGTTAAGGAAAATGTGCTTTATGCCATTGATCATGGTGTCAATGTTGTTGTGGGCACATCTGGTCTTACTGATGAAGATTATGGAGAAATTGACCGTAGGGCAAAGAACAGGAATGTTGGAGTTTTCGCTGCAGGGAACTTTGCAATTTCGGCTGCACTGCTTCTTCACTTTTCGTCAATTGCATCCAGGTATATGCCTGGCTGGGAAATTATAGACTACGCGTCCTGGAATAAAATAGACTCTCCCAGTGGTACTGCACTTGAAATTGCCAGCAGATTGTCTTCAATCAGCAGGCCTGAGATCAGGGTTTCAGATGAACAGATGACAGGGTTGAAAGAAAGCAGGGGTGTGGATCTTGGAGGTACAAGGGTCCATTCTGTGAGACTCCCCGGATTCATCATAGGGACAGATGTAATATTTGGAGGAGATGATGAAAGATTGACTTTAAAATTTGACGCTGGAACGAAGCCAGATACATACGTTGAAGGTACCCTGATGGCAACAAGAAATGTCATAAACATGAAAGGGCTGACCAGGGGGCTTGACAAGCTTATTTTCCATTAATTTTAGATGATGTCATTCCATAATACTCATGTTAAATCTACTGCATTCTCTCCTGAACCTCTTTTTCGTTTTTCCGGATCGTAGGTGGAAAGAAGAAGAAATGCCAGTGCAACGACTATACATATCAATATGAACTGAAACGATTCCGCTTCATTTACTATAAAAAGTGCCGAAAAGAATGTGCTTCCTATGAACCCTGAAATTGCTTTTCCCGTGTAGAATACACCATTGTTTGATGTTGAGAACTTCGTGCCAAAAACGTCTCCTATCAAAGACATGTACTGGGAAATCATTGATCCTCCAAAGAATCCGATAAGAATGATTGATTCCAGAAGATAGCCGTTGAGGAGAAGCAATGAACCTGCAATGAGAAAAATGTCGATTATTGAAACCATCCTGATCCTTCCAATTCTGTCTGATAAAAACCCAAGAATAGGCCTGCTCATTCCACTTAGCAATGGAAATAAAGATACCAGGATTGCAAATTCGACTATGGGTATCCTCTCGCCAAGAATTCCAAGGGAGGATGATATCACTATCAGTGGTACAGCACCAAGTACAAATGAGACATATAATATCCAGAATCTCCTGTTTCTTAGGTTTCTTGACGGTCTATCACCAGTTACCTGTGTTTCTGGATACTTTACCATGCTGAGGAGTATGGGGAAGAGAACCAATTCAGTCAGGCCGATAATGAGCATAGGTTCCCTGAAACTTGTTGCCTTCAGGAGGAATATATTGGCCACAGCTGCACCGAGTCCAAATCCAAAGGATACGAAACCAACTGCAAGTCCACGGTTTTCCTTGAACCACTTTACTGCAAGGTTGGTGGCAATACCATACAGAATGCCTTCTCCTATACTTCCAATGGACCAGAATATATAGAACATTGCAAGATTGCCACTTACGGACGTGCCAAGGAATCCCGCAGCTGAAAGAAATGATGAAAGTATGCCAATATTCCTAGGGCCATTCTTGTCTGCAAAATACCCGCCAATTCCCTGAAATCCTGTGGAAAATATTGCAAAAAGTGAAAACCCAACCTGAACCTGGATAAGAGTAACGCCAAGACCCGTTTTGAGCAATGGTTCAAAAACATTCCAGGAGTACTGATATAGAGAATTCATTGACATAATTAGAATTCCGATGACCAGGAACCCTTTTCTCATTTTCTTCAATTTCAAATCTGTTAATAAAACTTAAGAGATTTTTATAGGGAGAAATGGGGATTTTTCGTATAGAATAAAAAAAATTATCAGGGATGGATCTCAGTATATTTGTTCCCGTTGACCTTAAATGCTGAAATCTTTATGAAATAGTCCTGTTTCAGGAATCCCCGCTTCACCCTTATTGTTCCATCACCAGCTATGGATTTATCACTGGTGATAAGCTTGAGGAAGTTATCAGAATGCTCCTCTGGAACAAAATAGTAAACTCTCATCCAGGCACTTTTGTATTTCTTCATAAGCCTTGGACCGTAGTTTTCCAGAACCTTCCTGGCGTTTTCAATTCCCTTCCTGAAATTTTGATCTGTCATTCCCACGTTTGAAAATTCCCCGATAAAGTAAGGCAATCCCTCAACATCAAAACCTACAAGCCGTAATTCCTGGGTATTTGGCAATGTGTGCCTTGTCCTGATTGCGCCAACCTCCTTGACCCTGTATACGAGCCAGTTTGCACTCCTAAGCTCAAAGTTTTTTCCTTCAGGATCGTCCAGCTTTTTTACAAATACATCATGGAGATGCTTTAGGAGTTCGTCACTCATTCCATCATAAAAATTGACACCGGTACCCTTTGGCAGAGGCTCCTTGAAATGTTCACATGCTGCCTCAACCACAATTCTGTGTATCTTTTCTTTTTGAAGATCCACCAAATATTCCTTTCTTGAGAATGTTTCATTCTTCTCATCCTTTCTTGTAGCGGTCCTGTCTCTACCATCTACTATCCTTTCGCCTTCTGAAAGTTCGTCGATCCATGATTTTCTTTTCTCTTCTGTTGAATTTTCTGTAATATATTTTATCAGGTCAGCTTTTTTGTAGGTCCTGGGAATTGTTTTTAGTCCGGATTTTTTTGCAATTGTCTTGAGTTCGGCAAAAGATAGTCTCTCAATTGGATTCTGGTCCTTCATGCTTTCCTATGGCTGTTATGATTATAAATTTTTCACAGTTCGGTTATGGATTTGTTGAATCCTCAGAGTTTTTCTCCAACCCTGTTAGCTGCCTCTACCATGTTGGCTAGTTTCTCAAATCCTACTTCCCTGGATCTGGTTCTCAATCCGCAATCTGGATTTATCCTCACGAGTTCTGGATCCTGAAGTATATCCAGTGCATAATGAATCCTGTTTTCAATCAATTCGGGAGATTCAATGGTGTCAATATGTACATCCGTGACTCCAAGTCCTATGAACCTCTTTTCCTGAAGTGTGTCGTTAATGTCCCTGAAATATTTCAGGTCCTCATATCCTTCCCTGATCTTCTTATTGACTGAAAGGGAATCCCTGTTGGCATATTCCAGGTTATATCCATGAAATCCCATTTCAGGAATTCTGTCATAGAGGATACGATAATCCTTGCTGTAACACACATGGATCGTGAACTCAATATTCCTGAATTTTTCCATGGATGCATTCATGGAATCTACCACTATATCCATTTCTGATGGATGTGTTGTTGTTGCTGGCTCATCTATCTGTATCTCCAGCTTCTCCTTTCTGCCTGATTTGTTCCATGCATTCTGAAGTGTTTCTATTTCCTCGTGGATTAGTTCTGCAAATCTCATGGCCAGTTCCCTCCTGCTGTGGTAATGTTCATTGAAAGACCAGTCCATCATTGTATAGGCACCTGTGATTGGAACCTTCAAGGGTTTCCTGGTTGTTCTGAGTAAATATTCTAGTTCTTCAAGATGAAGTGATGTTTTTCTTTCGGGAATTCCCATCACGCTTCCCTTCTTGTAATACCTGTTATCAAATGATCTTACCAGACCGTAAAATTCAATGTTTGAAACCCTTTTAGCAAAATGTTCATACATTTCCCACCTGTACATTTCCCCACCAACTCCTACGTTATGAAGACCTGCCCTGTTGAACGTTTCCAGAGTTTCATCCGTTGCTTTCTGGCAGAGTTCACTGTATTCATCTGTTCCCTCTATGCTGTGAAATTTCCTGCTCAGGTATTCTGGCTTCCTGAAACTTCCTATCTCCTGTGTTATAAGTCTCTCTGACATCTAATTTACCTCCTTAAGTATCTTAACCTTCCTGTCTGCTATTGTTCTTGGAAGGAAATCCATGTAATCGTTATGGGTTGCTATCAGATCATTGAAGCTGAATTCATTTTCAATTTCCCCTATCAGTTTTTCTATGTCTTTCCCAGATTCTACTCTTGTATTGTGTGCATCAAGGATCCCGAAACCCGGAGTCATGGAATGATCCCCTGCCACATGTAAATCCTCTTTCCTGTTGACAATAATAGAGTTAAACTTGAAGTTGATGCTATGAAAATCCTCATGCCTTATCCCTTCTGGTGAAAGGAGTATGATCTCATGTGTTGAGCATATTTTTTTCATAGATGAAATATCATTTTCAACAATTTGTGGTGAGAATATCAATATTTTTCTTGACCCCATCCTGTCAGCCAATTTACCATATATTTCAAGCAGATTTTCTGAAAAGTCCTGGACGGAATAATTTCCTTCACTGGATGACATTCTGTACATCACTACCGGCGAAGGAAAAATTGGTATAATTTTTCTCCTGCCTCCGTAGAACATTGGGAAAGGTGGGTTTTCCTCAAATTCATGCTCGGTGAAAACATCAAGCTTCAGTTCTCCTTTCCCCTCGATTAGGGGTTCCCTGTAAAATGTGTTTGTCTCCCCATACCTTCTCAGTGGCCCTAACTGTATTCCCCCCACAGATAGGACTATTGGCCTGAAAATGTCATACCAGTTGAAGAGAGGATCCGTTACAAGATCGATTCCATCAGTCAATCCGTAGAATGTCTCCTTTTCCTCCCTGATTATGGCTTTCAACTTTTCAGTAGAAAGTACTCCTCTTTCATGTCTTCCATAATCCAGTCTCAGCCTGTCACTCCTCGGGTATATTCCATATACAAGTGTTTTAACATTCATTTATAAGATCTCCATTATTTCTTTTGCAATTTCATTATTTCCAATTGGCATAATATGAATTCCATCAATATATCCTTTCAAGTCATTCACAAGGTCATCTATGAGTTTCATGGATGTGTCTCTCAGATTTTCTGAATCCTGTATAAGTGATTTTATGCTTTCTGGCAGTACAACTCCCATTTTAGATAGGGATTCCACGCTGCTTTTCTTCAGGATTGGCATAAAACCTATGAAGAGCTTGAATTTTCTCTGCCTGATCCATTTCTTCTTGAACGGTTCACTGTTATAACACATCTGGCTTATGAATAGTGTGGCACCAGAATCTATTTTTGAACCGACTATTTCCTCTTCTGAATTCCTGTATGGATTCAGTGCACCTCCTATTACTGCCTCCATATTCAGTTCAAGTCCCTGAGAAACCTTCCTGATGTGCCTGATAGTTTCATTAGTATCCAGTTCCCTTACTTCCCTCCCCATATTATTTGATATTGGATCTCCCCCGATTACAAAGAAATGATTGATTCCAAGTTTCATCGATGTCAGAACCTGGGACGATATATAAAGAGAGTTCTTGTCTCGCGGGGTAACGTGTGGCATAGCAACCATGTTCGTTCCCTGAGTGATTATATAAAGTGCAGCAAGCGGATCTATTCCAGGCCTTCCCATCTGATTTTCTGGAGCTGTAACCATGTCGGCAAGATCTGAGAAAATTTCCCTTGCTTCCAGCAGATCGTCAATATTCCCGTTCCTTCTTGGAACTATTTCAACTGATTTAAGAATTTTCTGCCTGCTCTGGAAATTTGAAATCTGCACTTTTTCATATATTGGCTTTGTATTAAGTTTTTAAATTATAAAAAATTAGTGTGAGTAATTTTACTTTTCAAAATATTAAGATGATCCCCTGAAATCATAGACTGGTATGTCTAATCAATTACATTCCAACCTTTTGAACTTCTGGCAGGAAAGCAAATTTCAGATTGGTTTTTGATGGTACTGTCAATTGAGAGGATGTCAGAGGTAGGATTTGAATATCAGATCACTCAGGCTTGATATTACCTTGCTTGCTACATCCACTGCGCATACAAGAATGATTTCAAGATCAAACCTGTATATCTTTTCAATCGAAATCTGTTGCATGCTGAGGAATTCCACAACAAAAAGAGTTATTCCTGGCGCCTTCTTTGCCTCTGGGGGAAGGGTTATTCGTATACATGCCAGATTTCCTTCGGGATCATTTCTGACCAGAAACTTGAAGCCATCCTGTGTTTTATAAACCAGGAATATGTCTTCCCGTTCAGGATCAAATTCCTTTCCCTCCTTTTCTGCAAACTTGAATTCCACATCTAGATTGGATTTCTTCAGGTAGTTGATCTGGTAATCCTCCTTTTCACTTGGTGTTATGGATGTGATGTATTTTACAAGTGTATTGAGTTTTACCTCTTTTCCGGTCATTGATTCTACCTGCTTCTTTATCTTCCTTGCGAGACTTGTATAATTCACAATACCACTCTTTATCATGAGTGAGTACATGGGATTGTTTTCAATTATCAGATCTGTTGCATTATTGACTCCTTTCATAATACCTGATACTATATGGAAATAAAATCATATCTGTGATTAATTGAAAAAATCATGAAGTCATATGGATTTTTAAAAATTTCTTTGAAAACGGTTCTAAATTTTAAGTTTTTCAATAATTGTACTTGCCTCTGTTCTCGTGATCTCATCCAGGGACTTCTTGCCTATTGATTTCAGGTACTCTGTAACTGTTTTTTGATCTTTTTCAGATTTCTGAAGACTCCTGATATAATTTATCTGCTTTGGTGTTGCCTGGAAATCTGTCTGTGCCCTTGATCTTTCAGGATCTCCTTTCTTTTCCATTAGACCGTCTATAAGGGCCGATGCCTCCTTCACATTCAACTCATCTACACTTTTCTTCCCAGCCTTCTCGAGATACTTTCTTGTGAACGCTATTCTCTCTTCACTATCCTGCAAGTTTGAAATGAATGTTTTCTGCTTCTTCGTTGGCCCATTGCCTCCAATGGAACTGCCACCCTCAGTCTTTATCTTTTGCAGTTCATCAATAAGTCTGGATGCCTCCTGTACACTCAGTTCAGATATCTCTCCCTTTCCAAGATTTCTCATGAATTTTTCTGAAGCTTCAAGTCTTTCAGAGGATTCCTCCATAAGTTTGTTCAAAAAATTTTTCTGACTTCTTGTTAATTCTCCACTCAAAGTTCACACCTCTAACTTCATGTTGATATTCTTTATAATTCTCCCCATTGGCTTTGCATTATTAGGATGAAAATAATGAAAATTTTGATTCTTCACTGCATTCTATCCAGAAGTTTTTGGTTTATTTTCAGTCTTTCCATGCCTTTCATTATTCCTCTTTCCACCTTCGGATTTCGTATGCTGTTTAGAAGAGTTTCCATTTCCTTAACCCTGTTAAGGCCAACAAGGGGTGCAAGGGCAAAGACCAGGTTTGATGCGGTTCCAGATCCACTGAAGATGTCCTGAAGTTTTGAAACCATTTTGCCGAATTCCTTCATCGCAAGGTCCCTGTTCTCTCTATAGGCCCCAAATGAGGTAAAGTATGAAGCCACATCCTGTTTCTTTATCTTTCCCTCTTCTATCAGACCGTACATTGAATTGAATGCGTCCTCCCCTGGAATATGCCCTGCGGCCACTATGAGCTTTACCTTATCTTCATCGCTCTTAAGTGCAAACATCTTCTTTTGTATTTCCTGCAGGTTCTTTGTCTCCTTTGCATATGCAACTGCTATGGAATCTCTTATATCGGGAATTTCGTTTTCCATATTTTTGAATTTTGCCGCCATTTCCCCTGCCTTCTCGCCATCAACATCAACAAGTCTTCTGAGTACTGTTCCGTATAGAATAGAATCATTTACGTCTGTTGATTTCTTTGCTTCGAGTCTCCTTACCTGCTCCCTGTGGAAGTTTAGGTACGTTTCATCAAGGGCATTGCTGGATGTTAATATGTTTCTCAATTCTGCGAGGTCGTTTGATATCTGGGTTACAACATTAAGATCTGAGGAATTTGAGAATTGCTTTACCACATCAAGGTATACCTTTAGATCTATCTTCCCGGATACAACAAATGCATAAAGATCAGACAGTATTCCTATGAAATCCTTGTAGTCGAGCTTTTCTGATCTGCTGTAAATGTTTGCGTAAAATTCCTCAGGATAAAGTACCCTATAGAATCCTGTTTCTCCAACGTTCAGCTTAACAAATCCATCTCCTGGAATCGTGATTTCCCTTGTTTCCATAAGGTTGCTTTCTACGCCGTTTTCCCTCAGAACAGTAAGTGGAACAGGCCATATATCCCTGCCTTCCCTGCCATCAAGATAGAACCTTGACTGGGTTATCTTTATCCTGTTGGAATCATATTTTAATTTCAACATGGGGTACCCTTCCCTCTTCACCCAGGATTCCATTATTCTATCAACCGGCTTTCCTGATGATTTAGCAATGCTTTTCCAGAGGTCCTGTCCTTCTGCATTTGAGTATGAAAATTTCTCCAGATAATTGTGTAACCCATCCTGGAAGCTCTCATTGCCTGCGTAGGATTCAATCATTCTCAGAATCATTCCCCCCTTTCCATAGCTTATCTGATCGAATATCTGCTCAATTTCTTCGGGTTCCTTCACATTAGCTTCTATTGGGTGAGTGCTTTCAAGTGAGTCATCGGTGAAAGCCCCTCTTCCCCTTGATAATAGCATATCACCGGTAACCTTCCATTCAGGATAGTAATTTTCCACGACCTTATACATCATGAATGTTGCAAAACTCTCATTCAGCCACAGATCATTCCACCATTTCATTGTTACAAGGTTCCCGAACCACTGATGTGCTATCTCGTGAGCAATTACAGCTGCAACCCTCTTTTTTGTTGCCCCTCCGGTACTCTTGTTGACCAGGATTGCAACCTCCCTGAATGTTATTGCGCCCCAGTTTTCCATCGCACCTGCTGCAAATTCTGGAACAGATATGAGATGCATCTTTGGCAATGGGTATTTTATTCCGAAGTATTTGTTAAAAAATTCGAGAGACTGTGCTGCCATTACCAGAGGGAAATCTGTAGTATCAAGGTTTCCCCTGAGTCCAGAAAGATATAACTTTACATTTTCAAAGCTGCTCTCCTTTGTCTCGAACTTTCCTATTCCTATGTAAACAAGGTAGGTTGACATTCTTGGTGTTCTCTGGAACTTGACAGTCTTCACGCTGCCCGATTTGACTACCTCCTTTTCAGGCATGTTGGAAATCACATCAAGATCTGAGCCTGTGGTGATCTCTATATCAAAAGTTGCTTTCATGGATGGATTGTCAAAACATGGAAACGCCCTTCTGGCACCTATGGACTCGAACTGGGTAGTTGCCATCTCTGAGCCGTCTGATGCCCTTGCCAGATAAAGTCCAGTTAATGCGTCATTAAGTTTTGAAGTGAATTCGATTTCAAGAAGTGATTTTCCATTTAATTTTGCCTCGATCACCTTTTCGTCGTCCCTCCTGCCTGCAAGAAGTTCCACATTCTTTCCATCAAGAGTTATCTTGCTTATTTTCTGTTCCAGAGTGTTCAGAATTAGTTTGTCTTCCTTTCCTTCAAGCTGTATCTTTTCCTTTCCACTATATGTCTTGTTACTGTGATCATATTCCAGTTTTATCCAGTAGTTTAGAACTTCCATAGTTCCACTATGAATTTAATGTGTAAAACTTTATTGTTTTGCCACAGTCATTTTAATAGTAATTATTGAATTTGAATATTCTTCCAAATGCAAATATTTATTTTACCTGATTAAATTAGTACGTATGGGGCTTAGCAAAAGAGATCTCACAAGAAAGAAAAAGAGTATAGAATCAAAGATCGAGGAACTGGAAGAAAGGGCAAGGCGAAATCCAAAGGACAAGAATATTCAGAATGAAATTAATGACCTGAAGAAGAAGCTTGACAAGTAGTTTTATTTGAATAACAATTTAATTTGTGTATATATCTGGTTTTAATCAGTTCAAAATATAGTTTTTAGAGAAGATATCTAAGTAGATTCATAAAAACAACTATGCAGAGGGAGGGATTTGAACCCTCGTATCCCTACGAAACCAGACCCTCAATCTGGCGCCTTTGACCAATCTCGACAACCTCTGCTTCTTTTTTACTGCAATGTTGCAAACCTTATTTAATTTTTCATTGTTTTCTTGGATTTCTCCAGAATAATGAGCAATTCTCCCTGATATATAGAGTTCTCATCAGGCCTTAACAGGTAATCATCACCCTTTCTAATGGCAATTATTTTCCTCCAGTCATTTTCCACTGACCGGTATAGTTCACTGAAACTTTTTCCCTTATAATCATCTTCTGTTGTTTCTATGAAGTCCATGCCGTCTGACTGAGAAAATATTTTTGAAATGAATTTCCAGGACCCGGGATTATTTATCAGTTTAACAATAGCTGAGGAACTCATATCCCCTCTCACTATAATTTCGTCTGCGCCTGATTCAATGGCATGCTCTCTGCTTGATTTATTCATGAGTTCCACAATCGTGTTGATTTCCGGATTTAATTTTTTGACTGTCATCACGATAAGAATCGATTCAGCATCTACAGCAAGTGAATTTTCTGAGCCATATTTCTCGTTTGGAAAAATTATTGCTGTGTGACTGTTTTCAATACCAGCCCTCTTGAGGTCATTATAATCCAGGGGGTTTCCCTTCACAAACTCCATGTTTTCCTTTTCCTTTGCCGGGGGATCCTGACCAAGTACTATAAAGGGATTCTTATCCTTCATTATGGCCTCAATTATGTCTGCCTGCTTTTCTGAGTAATTACATATTATTACATGATCCTTCATTTTTGTTCTCACCTCTCCAAATCTTCTGAGAAGCTTGGCGTCTATAAGTTCAGCTCCTATTGACACGAGCAATAGACTGAAACTTCCCACACCGATAATCATTATGAATATGGCATTTAATTTTCCCATGAATCCAACAATTGTTACGTCCCCATACCCAACCGTCGTAACTGTCTGCATTGTCCACCAGAGCGATTCGAAAAGAGAGTGAATGCCGGAGCTTCCAATTGGGTTTTCTATGTAATATTCAGAGAACACGCTGTATATTAGTACTAACACTGCCATAAGTATGGTTTTACCTATATTGTGTTTTAATGCCTTTTTTACCCTTAATATGAATGTCTGTAGGTCAACCAACCATGGATAATTTCAGATTGGAAATATAATTTTTCTCTTTTATCACTGATTCTCACTCCAAAAAAATCACTGGAAAACATCATACTGCATAATGCATTTTTTATTCACGTTTTCTTCCTAAAATCCCTGGCAGCAGTCCAGGAATACAAGGTGACCACATACGGGGCATGCCTGCTGATGCCTGTATTCCACACAGTATTCGCATGTGCACTGCTCCTCGAAACAATCAGAACACATTAATTGCCATAGTGTCGTAACATAAAAACTTTTTAATTTGAATGTCATGCTGCAACGTGTCATATTTCGATCCTGCCATATTCCTTGCAGCAACTGGTATAATAGTACTGGAAATGTCAGAAGCATCTGCAATTTCCATGTCCCTGTCAGTTGATGCTAAGAGCAATATTCCACTACTGGCTGCGTCTCTTGGCGTAATTACTGTTCTTATTCCTACGGCATTTATAGGTAGTGCAATTTCACTGCTTCCACTGATTTATGTGAGACTTGTTTCCGCCACTCTCCTGCTGTATTTCGCTCAAAGACTGGCCAAGAGTGCCAAAAGGTCCATGAAATTTCAGCACCTGAAAAGCTTCCCCAAATCCCATAAGGAAGAGCCAACTGATTCTGGTGTTTCCCTTACAGCTTACACAGCCGGAGTTATAGAAGCTTTCGAGGCTGCTATTGTACTTGTTGGGCTCTATCCTGAAAGTTATTCCTCTACTGCATATGGAATATTCCTCGGAATTGGAATTGTAATAGTTTTCTCCATAGTATTGAGATCACAGATAAGGAAGATCAAGCAGGCAATAATGAAAGTGGTCGTTTCATCCTTACTGTTCTCATTTTCCGCATTCTGGTACATAGAAACTGTGAAACCTATAGATGAGCTTTTGATAATACCGTTCTTCATTGTCTTCTTCCTGGCGGTTTATGCCTTTTCAATACATGGACTGAAGAAACTCAATGTGCCTGAAACCTCATAGTAAAATTTTGAGATTTTCAGGAGCCAAAAAATATCAATATTATTACTACGGCGATTACCGAAACCATTGAAAGAACTGTGGCTATTTTTCCCTTTCCTGCAAACATTGCCAGGAACGTTCCTAGAATCCCTACAACTATTATTGGTGATGCAATTGCCGCGGTCACTCCTCTCTGAAAACCATACTGTGGTATTTGGCTCAGGAATGTGTAGGCAAGATAAGTAACTAGACCACCTATGAACAGTGTTGTGATAGAAAAGATGATCACAGGATTTGTCTTTTTCTTCGTTTCCTCTTTCATTTTGTTTGAGTCTTCAATTCTGTCCTGTTCCGTTACATCCCTTATTTCCTCAATAAATCTCCACGGGATGAATAACTTGTGATTTCGATAAGCTACCATTATGCCCATGTCATCATAGGTAAGAAGAGTACAGACTAGGCGGGTCATGTTGCCATCGTACACCACCGTGACATTACTGTTTAGGAATGATTCTATTGCCAATACAGATAAATGAGTTTTGCGCTAATAAGATTTTCTTTTTACATTGATTATGATTTATCAGATCTTGTTTTCTTTTGTATGACCCTTTATCCATTCTATTGATGATTGGATTATTCCATCAAAATTTTCTTCGTAATAGAGTTTCTTCTGGTATTCATCTCCCTTTCCCTCCAGAAGTGATTCAAGAAAAATTGAAAATTCCCTTACGTTGAAATCGTTGCTGTAATCTCTAACAGCAGTCAGAAATATATTCTTTCTTGACAGACCTATAAGCATCTCGTTGATCAATGGTTTTAATGTGTGTATTTCATCCGAATAATTGAGGAGTTTTCTGGATATTACCTCCTCCTTAATCTCCTGGAAGCCCACTACTTATCGCACTTTCCGTCTGGGCATGCTGGATCGAAAGTAGCCTCAAGTCTGAGGTACTTAGTATCCATCTTCTTTCTCTCCTTTCCCTCAGAGGTCATCTTTTCTATAATGGCGATTTTTTCCTTTTTCTCTTCTTTTGAAGCTTCCTCCTTCTTACCCGATGTTCCAGAATATAGAACCTGTTCTGTCTTGCTTCTGTCCCTGTACACAGTTATTCCTTTGCAGTGAAGGTCCTTGGCCAGCCTGTAAGCCTTACCGATATCTTCCGGTGTTGCATCGTTAGGCAGATTGATTGTCTTTGAAACACCTGAGTCACAATATTTCTGGAATGTTGCCTGCATCAGTACATGCCATTCTGGATCAATCTCGTGGGCAGTTTTGAAGAGTCTCTTGAGATCCAGGGGAAGGTCTATCTTTGAAAGGTTTCCAGTTGTTGCTACATCCTGCATCAGCTTCTCAGAGTATAGATTTCTCTTTTTCATTACCTCTTCAAACAGTGGGTTCACTTCGATAAGCTCCTGGCCATTCAATACATGCCTCATGAATGCGATAGCAAAGAGAGGTTCTATTGAGGAAGAACAACCAGCTATAATGGAAATTGTACCTGTTGGTGCTATTGTTGTGGTTGTGGAGTTCCTCATGAGTATGTCTTCCTTTTCATATTCTGAACCATACCATCCCGGGAATACTCCCCTTTCGTTAGCAAGATTCTGAGATTCCTTGTGTGATTCTATATCCAGGAAGCTCATTACATTCTCAGCTATCTTCAATGCTTCCTCACTGTCATATGGAACACCCAGCATGATGAGCATATCTGCAAAGCCCATTATTCCAAGTCCAATCTTTCTTGTTTTTCTTGTCATTTCCTTTATCTGCCTAACTGGAAAGTTATTGGCATCCACAACATTATCAAGGAATCTTGTTGATAAATGAACTGTATCCCTCAATCTTTCCCAGTCAATTGTGTTGTCTTCCTTGACAAACTTTGCGAGATTTATTGATCCAAGATTGCATGATTCATATGGCATGAGAGGCTGTTCACCACATGGGTTTGTTGCCTCGATATCCGCTATATTTTTTACAGGATTTGCCCTGTTGATTTCATCAAGGAAAATCAGTCCAGGGTCCGCAGTTTTCCATGCATGAGTTATTATGGAATCCCACATGGTTCTTGCCTTTATTCTTGATACGACCTTTCCAGTCTTCGGGTTCTTGAGATCAACATATCCGTCACTGTCAAGTTTTTCAAAGAATTCGTCTTCCATTCCCACTGAAATGTTGAAATTTCTAAGAATGGTATTTTCAGAGTCCTTGCTTGTTATGAATTCCATTATGTCTGGATGATCATACCTGAGGATTCCCATGTTGGCTCCTCTTCTCTTTCCTCCCTGCTTAATGACTTCTGTTGTGGTATCGAAAATTTTCATGAATGATACCGGGCCTGATGCTACTCCCTTGGTAGAACCAACAATGTCATCCTTATTTCTCAGTCTGGAGAATGAGAACCCTGTACCTCCTCCAGACTTGTGAATTTCTGCTGTCTGTTTCACTGCTTCGAAAATTTCTTCTATACTGTCTCCAACTGGTAGAACGAAACATGCTGAAAGCTGACCCAGTCTTGCACCTGCATTCATCATTGTTGGTGAGTTTGGAACATATTCCAGGCTCTTCATCATTTTGTGGAATTTTTCAATTGTGTCCTCTGCACTGGTTGGCTTTGTGTATATGAAATCCATGAACTGTCCAAACGTTCCTTTCAGTACACCATCATTTACAAGCTCATTGAATCCTCTTTCAAGAACTTCAATCTGGGTGTTTAAGAGGTTTGATATCTTCTTTCCATCCTCCCTTACTGTTCCTTTTTTCTGGTAGTTGGCGTAATCATAAAGCGCATCAATAACTCCAACGTGGTTTGCCACTCTCCTGAACATCTGGTCAGGAGTTTCTATGATCTTGCCTTCCTCGTCCTTGAGTAAATATCTGGCTTCAAGAACCTTTACAGCATTCAGGGTTAATTTGAGATCATCTTTCACACCAAGCCTTTCCTTCTCCTCTCTGATGAATCTCCTCTTTTCCCTGTATAGTATGTAAGCCTTTGCAACCTCATTGAATTTTCTTCCATCTATTTGTGTTTCCATAAGAACAGATTCTACTGTGTCCTGTATATTCTCTACTGTTGGAATTTCCTTCCTTGCACTCAATTCCTTCACTACTTTATCAGATAGAATTTCTGCATCGTGCATATTACCGAACTTCAATGAAAGCATTGCTTTGTAGATTGCCCTTGATATTTTTGTTTGATCGAAATCCTCGATCTTTCCGTCTCTTTTTTTGATTGATTTTATCATTACAAATTAGATGTTGTGTTTCTATTTAATTTTAATGTAACACTGATAGCAATTTTAATACCATTATAAATATCAAAATTAATTTTGAAAAAGGTAACAATATGTTATCATATTTGATAACATATAAAAAAACATTCCATAAAATAGTAAACTTATTCATATAATCTGCAATTACAGATCATGCCTGTTGTAGATAAACAAATGAGAATGAAGCTCCAGGGTGAGCTCGCCTATGTTAATGAGAGGCTTGACCAGATCAGACAGAATAGAGACCAGCAGGGATATTATAATTATGAAATAGATCTCTGGAAAAAGAAGAAAGAAGAAATTGTAAATCAATTATATTAGGGGGAGGGGGGTATGTTTCAAGTGGAGCCTAAGGAACTATCCTTGGCCTTGAAACTTTTCCATTGAATTTTTTATCCCTTATACCAACCATGATTGAAGTATCACTTTTTGAATTATTCCTGTTTATGTAACCGAGGCCTATTCCCTTTCCAAGAATTGGTGAAATACTGCCACTTGTGATTAGACCTATTTCCTTGCCAGATTCATCATAAATTAAATTACCATGTCTTGGAAATGAACCCTTTTCATCCATCACAATTCCTCTGAATATTCTTTCAGGTTTCTGTTTTGATAAAAGATTCTCTTTTCCAATATACTCATGATCATTATTTACAATGAAGGAAACAGAAGCTTCATATGGATTTCTATCTGAATTGAAGTCCTGGCCTGAAAGAAGCATTCCCTTTTCCATTCTCAATGTATCTCTGGCACCCAAACCACATGGACCGCATCCAATCTTCCGCAAGTCATTCACTATTTTTTCCCATAAATTCACTGCTTCACTATTTCTTATAATTATTTCACATCCTGTTTCACCGGTATATCCAGTGCCTGAAATTATCATTCCTTTTTCTTCGTAAAACTTGAAAGGTTCTGGAAACTTTAAGTCGAGATGTTTCATGATATCTACAGAATCCTTACCCTGAATTGCTATACATGATAATTCATTTGAAGAATTCTTAACTTCACAGTTGTTCATCTTATTTTTTATTATATGATCCAGTATCCTGTCTGTGGTTGCAGCATTGGGAACACATAGAAATTTTTGTTTACTAAATCTATATATTATTGTATCATCAATCATATTTCCATCATTATTGAGGAATGCAGTGTATAAACAGTCTCCATCATTCATTTTTGATATATCTGATGGTAGAAGTTTCATGAGAGTTTCTTCAGCCCCTGCACCGGTTATGAATACGTCACCCATATGGGAAACATCAAAAACTCCACACTTCTGTCTAACATACATATGTTCCTTTATTATTGACTCATAATATAGTGGCATATCCCAACCGTGAAAGTCGACAATATTTGCATTCATTTTTACATGTTCATCATATAGAATCGTTCTCATTTTACAGTCACCCTCTCTTCATTTGTTCCATTGGAAATACCCCCCTCTCCCCCTATCATCTTTATAAAATATTCATGTATCCTCGTATCATCTGTTAATTCTGGATGAAACGTGAGTCCTAGGACATTTCCATCTTTTACCATTACTGGTTTTCCAGCCTGGTATGCCATTATATCACCATGGTTAACTGATTTAATAATTGGGGCTCTTATAAAAACAGCCATGTAATTCCCAACATCTTTAATTTCAACATAATCAATGAAAGATTCTCCCTGCCTTCCGTAGGCATTCCTTTCTATCTCAACATCAAGCAAACCCATTCCTTCAACTCTTGTATCATTGGTTTTTGCTGACGCCAGAATGATACCAGCACAGGTACCCATTAATGGTTTCCCTCCCTTCACAGAACTTATTATATCTTCATAAATTCCATACTCTTTTATGAGCTTATAAATAGTTGTACTTTCTCCTCCTGGTATTATTATGGCGGAAACTTCCCTTAACTGATCTTTATTCTTCACCCTTACTGGTTCTATATCTTCTCCCTTATCATGGAGCCTCTTCAGGATATTGATATGCTCTTCCACATCACCCTGGAACCCAATTACACCAATCTTCACACAACAGCATTTTGAATAGGTTAAAAATAGTTATGAAACACTTGATTGATTTATGTATGGTTAAATGAAAAAATTATTTGAATAATTCTATATATTCATATGGATTTGCCTTTCCATAACAGAATTTAACTTCTTTAAACCCGGATTTCAAATTCATGACCTCTTCTTTTGCTTTTTCTTCACTGAGATTGTTATTGAGGATCTTCATCATAATTTCTGCAAGGGCTTTAACATCATTCTTTTCAAATCCTATTCTTGTGATCTCCTGAGTTCCAATTCTTATGCCACTTGGATCCTGTGAATTTCTATTTTTATCAACAGGAATGAGGTTCTTGTTTAGTATGATGTTACATCTTTCAAGCTTTTCAGCAACTTCCTTCCCCCCTCCGAATTTTCTAACATCAGCCACCAGTGTGTGTGATCTTGTAAAACCTCTTTTCTCTGCCAGGACATCCATACCAAGCGCGTGAAGCTCCTCTGCAAGAGTTCTTGCATTATCTATTATCTTCTGTGCATATGCTTCTCCATAATCCAACATTTCTGCGAGTGTTATACCGAGAGCTGCCATTGTATTAAGATGATGATTGCTCAGGACTCCAGGGAATACTCCCTTCTGAACCTTTTTCCATGTCCTGTCATCAGTATTCCCAATTACCATGCCATGCTGAGGCCCAGGAAGGGTTTTGTGAGTAGAACCAGTTATGACATCAGCCCCTTCTCTCAGGGGATCCTGGAACTTCTTTCCTGCTATTAGTCCTGCTACGTGGGCACCATCATACCACACCTTGCAGCCAACTTCCTGAAAGGTGTCTCTCAGTTCCTTCAGCGGTGCAGGGAATAAGAATACAGATTGCCCGAATAAACACAAATTTGGCTTTGTCTCAAGAATTGTTTTTCTTGCACCGTCAACATCAATAGTCATTGTTTCCTCATCATATGGGTAATTCACGATATCAAGACCCCTGAATCCAAGTGCGCCGAATTTTGCAGCACTTATATGGCCACCACCTGAAAGATCTGGGGCACAGATCTTCTCCATGGGTTTTGTAAGCCCAAAAATAACTCCCATATTAGCATTTGTTCCAGATACTGGCCTGGGATCAAACTGTGGTGCATTATACAGCTTCTTTCCCAGTTCTATAACCTTATCTTCAAGCTGATCTACAAAGAAGTTTCCCTGGTAGTATCTCTGGTGAGGCAACCCTTCTGCATACCTGTGACCAAAGTCAGTGAGAAGCATCTCCATTGCAAGCGGACTCATCACATTTTCTGAGGCGATCAGGGGAACGCTTTCTTCAAACAGTTTATTATGTTCCTTTGCAAGTTCCCTGATTTCCAACGCATCCTTGAAAAATTTATCCATAGATATTGATGCGTGGGAAATATTTTAACATATGGTGAGCAGAAATAATATGTCCATCTTTTAGTCATCTATTTTACTTTCACGAACTTGTATTATCTGGAACCAGGACAGCGAACACTTAAGAAAAGGTATCCAATACCTATACAACCGCTGTGATGAATTCAGCCTTGACTGATTTGTGATGAATGACAGGCAGACTGAGCGGTTAAAATTAATCTGAAACTAAGGTGAGTGGACAAAAATTTGGTTTATCTCACTCTTTCCAGTGAGAAGGATCCAAGATCAAAGGTTTCTCCCCTGTTGTAGACTTCAACCCATTCTCTTGTTCTTGCATTTGATAAACCGACCACTTTTACATACTGTTTTGCATTCACTATCTTGAATTCTATGGTGCCATCCATTATGTAGCTGATTGTTTCAAAAACCTTCTGATCAAAGAGTCCATCTTCAAGCATATACAGTGCTGTGCACCTGTTTGCCTTCCTCTTCTGTGTGAACTGCTGCGTGAATTTCATGAAAACCTTCTCGTCAAACTGCGGAACGAAGGCTGTAAGAGAAATGAATACAAGCCTGTAAAAAGGATAGGTCCTGAGCAATTCCTGTTCAATGGTCTCCACAGATTTCAAAAGAACGCTGAGGTTAGATATGTTATCTATAACAACCGCTCTTTTTGACGGGCTCTGGGACTGGATCGATTTTGAATAAAGGTCAACAAACCTAATCATCCCATCATCTTCGAAACCGTCAACAACTTCCGGTTCTACACTGAGCGTCTGTGCTATTTCATATTTTACCTGGTTAAGATCTTTATCTGCTGTGATTATTACCACTGGAACGTTTTCCTTGATAGAATTAGCCATGAAATTAGTTGCAAGTATATCCTTCGAGGTGAATGGCGCACCAAACAGAACAACGTTCGACGGCATGGGTAAACCACCTAGAAGCAATTCATCTATCTTGGAAATACCTGTTGAAATTTTCTGGTTTTTTCTGGGTACCATTGGCTCTTTCAGATCCACAAGCACTTTCTTCGCCTCTTCCACCTTTACCTGTGGCACAGAAGCAGAGTCTATCTTCACCAGACCCTGGAGCATGTTTTCTATTTCCCTCTTCTTCTCTTCTGCCATCTTAATGGTTTTTTCCAGGTTTTCCTTGACCTGTTGCAGTTCGGCTATCTTAATTCCAATCTCATTGCTTTCCATCGGTTCCCTCCCCTACGTATGTACCAGACACTACCCATGGGGGTGATTCTGGATCAAACGGTTCCATTCCATTAACCATATGATCCTTTAAAGACTTTTCATCCATCTCAATTCCAAGACCTGGTTTCCCAGATAGCTTGAAATGACCGTTTTCCAGCTTATATCCGCTTTTAAGCAGCTTTTTCTTCCAGTCTGGCCAGGATTCCTCAAAACTCTCCTGTATGATGAAATTATTAATTGTTGTATCAAGGTTAAGGGTGGCTGCAGTCTGGACTGGTCCAAAGGCATTGTGATATGCCACTGGAATTCCCCATGCATCAGCAATTGTGGCAATCTTGAAGGATTCAAGAATTCCTCTTGAGTTCGTTACATCTGGCTGGATTATATCCACCTTGCCTTCAACAATATTCCTCATGAAATCCCTTGCATTAAGAACTCTTTCTCCAAGTGCTATTGGCGTATTCACAGTACTTCTCAGCTCAGGAAGCCTCATTTCAAGTTCAGGATGAAGGGGTTCCTCAAAGAAGAAGCAGTCGTATGGCTCAAGGATCTGTGTGGCCTTTTTTGCAGCTTCCATGGAGAATCTTCCATGAAATTCTATTAGCAGGTCCATGGAGTCCCCAAATGATTCCCTTAGACCTGAAACAATGTTCTCTGCGCTTTCCAGTCCTTTCTTGTTAATTGTATCATAATTATTTCCAAAGGGATCGAACTTTACGGCATCAAAACCCTTCTTCCTTATCTCCTTTGCCTTGTCTACGAAGTCATCAGCGGTGACACAATCGGAATACCAGCCATTGCTGTAAGCCCTGACACTATCCCTCATCTTGCCTCCGAGAAGATTGTAAACGGGTTCCTTGCAGCTTTTCCCAACTATATCCCAGCATGCCATTTCCACAGCACTCAGGGCTGATGTAGCTTCCATGGACCTTGAAAGATAGAATGAATGCTTGTAAAACTCCATTGTGTTTTTGTAGATTTCATTTACATCCTTATTCAGGAAAACCCTTTTCACTTCCTCAGCACTTTCCTTCACTGGAAGTGTCATCAGGGTTGTTGGTGCCTCTCCGTATCCAACTATGCCGTCACTCGTTGTTACCTTGACAATGATCATGGTAGAACTCCATGGTGATGATTTTTCAGATGTTTTCTCGCTTACATTGTATATTTCTATCTCTTTTATCTTTCCTGCCATGAGTCATCATATTTCAATCTAATTTTAAATGTTTCCTAAAATAAGAGGATTGAATAAAAAATATTATATATCATAAAAATACATTGGGATATCTATTGCCAGATACATTAATAATTTCAGAGAAAGCTGATGCAGGAAGAAGAATTGCCTATTTTCTATCCGATGGTAAATCAAAACAGAAAAGATCCAAGGGCCTGAGTTACATAGAATATGAGAATGACGTTGGTGGATTCTATCTAGTCCCTCTGAGTGGGCACATTGTCGAAATTGATTTTCCAAAAACACTCAAGGACTGGAAACTGGAAAACCTGAAAGAACTCATTTCATCTAACGTGATTCATAATGTAAAGAACAAGACTGCCTATGAGAGTCTAAAAACACTTTCAGTGGGCGTCAAAAGAGTCATAATTGCTACAGATTATGATAGGGAAGGGGAACTCATCGGTACAGAAGCACTGGATATTGTCAAGAAGGACAAATCTTTCAACGGAGAAATTAAAAGGGCAAAGTTCAGTGCCCTGACAGGCAAGGAAATCAAGGACGCTTTTGCAAACTTCATAGATGTGGATTATAACCTTTCAGATTCAGCTGCTGCAAGGGAAGAGATCGATCTTTACTGGGGAGCAGTACTTACAAGGTTTTTCTCACTCATAACGAACAGGCTGGGAAAGAATTTTCTATCCATAGGAAGGGTGCAGACACCCACTCTTGGACTGATCGTTAAGAGGGAAAGAGAGATAGAAAACTTCATCCCGGAAAAGTTCTGGGAGGTCAAGGTTGATTTTCTCAAGGATGATGTTTTTACCGGTGTTTACGAGGAAGGAAGAATAAAGGATGAGAAAAGGGCAAAGGAAATCCTTGATAACATCATCGGAAAGGATGGAATTGTAAAGGAGTTCGAAAAAGGAATGGAGAGGATATACAAGCCTGCACCTTTCAATACAACTGAGTTCATGAGAGAGGCTTCGAGAATAGGAGTCATGCCGTCAAGAGCAATGAAGATCGCCGAATCACTATATGTGAAGGGATTCATTAGCTATCCGAGAACAGACAACACGGTATATCAGAGAAGCATAAACCTCAAGGCCGTTGTTGAGAAGCTGAAAAATAGCGAATGGAAGAAAGAGGCTGAAATGGTTCTTTCCCAGGAGAAAATAATCCCATCAAGGGGCAGGATGGAGGCAACAGATCATCCACCAATCTATCCAACAGAGGTTCCAAAGAGTGGGAGCCTGAGAGCAGATGAAGCCAAGGTCTATGAACTCATAGCAAGGAGATTTCTGGCCACACTTTACAGGGAAGGTACAAGGGAGGTAAAGTCATCAAAGATAGCTATTGACAGTTATGATTTCAAGACAAACGGAACGAGGGTGGTTGATCCTGGATGGCTGTCAATATATACATATAGAAAATTCAAGGACATCTTTCACCCCGATCTTGAGAAAGACGAGAAAGTAAAGGCTGAAAACTGGAGAAATGAAGAAGGTGAAACAAAGCCACCATCAAGATTTGATATGGCCTCGCTCATCAAGGAGATGGAAAACCTCAATCTTGGAACGAAGAGTACGAGGCATGATATTATAGATAAGCTTCAGAGCAGGGGGTTCATTGAAGGTAACCCTGTCAGGCCAACAGCCCTTGGCTCATCTCTCATAGTGGGAGTTACAACAGTGGATTCAAAGATAGCTGAGCCTGATATGACTGCAGAGCTAGAATCGTTCATGAACAACATTGCTGCGGGGGAGAAAACAAAGGATTCAGTCGTTTCAACATCCAGGAACATGCTTTCAAGTGTATTGGAGGAACTGGAAAATAATAAGGATTCCATAGCGAAAATAATAAGGGGTGCGCTTGAAACAGGAACAGTGGTCGGCACATGCAATATTGATGGAACTAAGATACAGGCCATAAAGATCAGGGACACAATAAGGTTCAGGTGTGAGAGGGAAAACTGTATTGACTATTATCATAAGATTAGGGGATTGATCAAGCCTTCTGAAGAGAACTGTGAGGTATGTGGAAAACCTGTAATAACTGTGATAAGAAGAGGTCAATCACCGGAAAAATTATGCATTGATCCTTCATGCAAGTTCAACACGGAAAAGAAAGACATCGGTCTCTGTCCTCTTGATGGCGGGCACATGATAATCAGGCAATCAAAATACGGGAAGAGATTTCTTGGATGCTCAAACTTTCCAAAGTGCAGGCAGACATATGCGCTCCCGCAGAAGGGTGAAATTAAGATGACAGGAAAGATATGTGAATACTGTCACGCACCAATAATAGCTGTTTCTTTCGGAAGCGGATTCAGGGAAATGTGTCCGAACATATCATGCGAAAGTAATAAAAAGCCAAAATCAGATATGGAAAAAGTGAAAAGTACTGCAGTGAAGAAACCATCGATCCAGAAGAAGAGTACAAAAAGACCAGCTTCAGGTGCAACTAAAACAAAAAGAGTCAGGAAGAGTGTAAAAAATGCTTAACAGGAGAATAGCAACAGAAATCGGTACAGCAGTATTGTTTCTGGTGGCATCTCTGATCGGCCTCGTGATGGCACTTGAGCTGGAGAGCGTCAGTCCTACGAACCCAAGCCAGAACACCTCTGCAGGATTTGGATACGTGATATATTTCATAGTTGCAGTTATACTGATGTCAGTCGTGATTCTCTATATCTCAAAAAAGAAGAGGCTTGGAATACTCAGGATCATTTTTGTCCTGTCCATGGTTTTTGTGATTTATATAGTATCAAGTCTTCTTTATGCACTTCTTCCAATCACGTACCCTGAATATTATTTCCTTAGTTTCGGAACACCTGTACTCTTCCTCTACCTGCTCCTTTTCAGGCAGAACTGGATTGTTATAAATATTGCAGGAATCCTCACGGCAGCCGGCCTGGCAGCCATATGGGGTGTAGATCTTGGGCTTTACGCAGCAATTGTTCTCATGATCGTTTTTGCCATCTATGACTATATTGCAGTTTACAAGACAAAACACATGCTTGATATTGCAAGAGCCACAACATCCTCAAACATGCCATTATTTTTCATAGTGCCTGAAAACATGAACTTTGACATGAAGGATGCAGATATAGACACACCACGAGAAGAGGGAAGGGAAAGAGGTGCAATAATGATAGGTTTCGGGGATATCGCAATTCCAAACGTCATGGTAATTTCATCATTCCTCTACTCCGGGGCAACCACCTCCAGCCTTTCATTTTTCATACTACCGCTCCTTGGAGGTATAATAGCAATGTTCATCCTCTTCAGCTTCATTAAAAGACCTGCTCCAGGACTGCCATTCCTTAACACCGGGGTTCTAATAGGATTTATAATTGCACTGGCCCTCAGGGGAGTCTGATACTCCTGAAAAATTAATCTACTTTAGTTAGTGGGAAAAATTTATTTTAGAAATGAAATGTTTCATTTCTTCTTTTCGCTGAGTTCGATCATTTCCATTATTTTGCCCAGGGCCAGCTCCATTTGTGGGTCTTTTCCATTGTTCCAGTCCTCTGGGCTGATCTCTACTTCATAAGTGGGGTCTGTTCCGTAATTTTCAACACCAAATCCAACATCCCTG
>JAKAYJ010000067.1 GCA_021816385.1 Thermoplasmata archaeon | reverse complement strand
CCTGCAAAACTACAGAATTGTAATGAATGAATCAATGAGACAGTGTGAGAAATATAAGATCAGACTTTTTGACAATTTGGATTATGTCAGAACAAGGGGGCAAATTCTTGAATATGTTTCATCAAAAAATATGGAGTAAATTGGGCAACAACCATTAACAACGTAGATGCTGATCCTTATTTTCCTCATCAGTAATGATTGGTCTGTTTTGCAAAATTAATTTATGCTTTAATCACATTGTAAACTATGTCAATTGAAACAGTTAATCCATATTCAATGAGCAAGCTTGGAAAATATGAAGAAGACGATGAAGAGACGGTGAAGAAAACTTTTGAAAGCGTGAATAGGGAACAGGAAACCTGGAAAAAAAGTATTGATGACAGAATTCAGTTCCTGAAAAATGAAGTAATTCCAAGATTCAGGAAGGAAAAAGAAAGCCTTGCAAGAATAATGTCATCTGAAATGGGTAAACCAATTACACAGAGCAGGGCAGAAATAGACAAGTGTATCATGATGACAGAATATTTCTGCAAAGAAGGGAAGAACTTTCTCTCAGATAATGTGATTGAAACTGAGGCAAGCAGAAGTTTTGTTAGGTTTGAACCACTGGGAACGATCTTCCTGGTTATGCCGTGGAACTTTCCCTTATGGCAGGCTATGAGGGCCGCTATTCCCGCTATGGTAGCTGGAAATGGCATTGTATTGAAGCATGCTTCCATAGTAACGGGAAGTGCCAAAAAGATGGAGGAAATATTTGGTACTCCACTTTTCAGGGTCGTAAAGGTTTCAGGATCAAAGGCACTGGCAGCAATCAAGTACTCTGATGGTGTTTCATTCACAGGTTCGGAGATGGCCGGCATGGCAATAGCTTCTGAAGCTGGAAAAAACATAAAGAAATCCGTTCTTGAATTGGGTGGATCTGATCCATTTGTGGTTCTTGATGATGCAAATCTTGAAGAGACTGCAAGGCAAAGTACATATGCAAGATTGCAGAACAATGGTCAGAGTTGCATAGCTTCAAAGCGGTTTATTGTAAGCAAGAAGATTTCAGAAAATTTCTATGAACTTATGAGGGAAAATTTTGAGAAGGTAACGCTGGGAGACCAGCTGGATGACAAGACATTCATAGGCCCGCTTTCGTCAGCATCACAGGCTGAAACTGTAAGGAAGCAGATAGAACAGTTGAACAGCCTTGGCAAGCTTCAGATGTTTGGTGAACAGCACGGTAATGTCATCCCTCCTACTATTGTACAGACCGAGGCGAACTATTCAGAAGAGGTCTTTGGACCTGTAGCTATCTTCAAGACATTCGAGACGCTGGAAGAAGCGGCAAAAATATGCAATGAAACTGGATTCGGACTTGGCGCTTCCATATGGGGCAGTGTTGATCAGGCCGAGAAGGTAATACCACTTATAAGATCTGGAATGGTATATGTAAACAAGGTTGTAGCATCTGATCCAAGACTGCCATTTGGAGGAGTAGGAAAGAGTGGATACGGAAGAGAACTGTCCAAATTTGGGATACTTGAGTTCACGAACTTTAGGACAGTCTGGATTCAGGAAAAACCGTGAAGTAATTATCCGGACTTGCTTTTTTACATGTTTTCTCAAAAGTTTTAAACCTTTCAACACTATGTAATATCATGAAAGGCAGTGATCTTTTTACGAAGGCCCTGTTAAATGAACATGTAGAGCACATATTTGGGTTACCGGGCGAAGAAAATATAGACTTACTGGACTCAATTTCGAATACAGACATTGACTTTATAGTTACCAGGCATGAGCAGGGAGCAGCGTTTATGGCAGATGCCTACGCCAGGGTCAGGAAAACTCCCGGCGTCTGTCTGTCAACCCTAGGCCCTGGGGCAACAAACCTTCTCACTGGTGTTGCCAATGCCCATCTTGACAAGGTGCCCGTTGTAGCCATAACGGCACAGGCATCAAGGGACAGGCTCCACAAGGAATCCCATCAGAATGTTGACACCATTGCTCTTTTCTCTGGCATAACTAAATACAACAGGTCTGTAATAGTACCTGATAGTATACCAGAGATCGTGAGAAAGGCATTCAGCATTTCAATGAAGGAACAGCCAGGGGCATCACACATACAGTTGCCAGAGGATATTGGCTCAATGGAGACAGATGAAGTGAGGATGATTCCCATTCCTAATGAGGCCATTTATGAAGCAAATGGTAGCATAGTAAAAAAGGCTGCAAAACTCATCAATCTAGCAAAGAATCCTATAATCCTTGCCGGAAATGGAGTGGTTCGTTCAAGATCATGGGATATGGTACGGAAATTTGTTGAGGTCTCAGGTATACCAATAGTGAGCACCTTCATGGCAAAAGGGATACTTCCATATGACGATCCAAACAATCTCTTCATAGTTGGTGGCAGGCCATTTCCAATCGAACTAAGGCCATTGATTCATTCAGATCTTGTCATAGCAATTGGTTTTGATATGGTAGAATATGACCCAATAATATGGAATGAGGATTCTTCAAGAAGTGTAATAAATGTCGCCACAACAGTGGCAGAAACGGATGAACACTTTCCAGTTGCATTCGATCTTGTTGGCAATATAAATATTACACTGGACCTGTTATTGAGAAACGTTGAAAAGAGGCCATTAACAAAGGAATTCATGGAAATACGAAGGAGAAGAAAAGAGTTCTTTGAATCTCCGGGAACAGGAAAGGAAATTATACCTAAGTCTGTTATCAAGGTTCTGTCCCAGAACAACCACGAAAATACTCTTGTAATATCAGATGTTGGGCTGCATAAGGTCTGGATGAGCAGGTATTACCAGCCGAAATTCCCGGATCGTACAATCATATACAATGGATTTGCATCAATGGGTGGGTCCCTTCCTGGAAGCATCGGTGCCATCAAGGCCAACCCTGATCTTGATGTGATCGCTGTTATGGGGGATGGTGGATTTCTGATGAATGTACAGGAACTGGAAACGGCATACAGGCTAGGTCTTTCATTTACTGCAATTGTTTTCAATGACAGAACATACAGTCTTATAGAAAAACACCAGGAAGATCATAACCTGAGTCCGAAATATATTCATTTCACAAATCCGGACTTCGATCTTCTGGCAAAAAGTTTTCATTCTGAATATTTCTATGCCGATGAAGCAAAAGGATTCGAGGAAGCGCTTAAGGAATCCAGGAGGTCAGAAGGTGTCAAGATCATAGAGGTTAAGATCAACTGAACTCCTCATGAATCTTTTCTACTGAGATTCCAATTAGAAGATATTCCGGGAAACCTGTTATAAATTAAACAGGATTTAGTTCAATGTCGCACATTAAACTATGCAAAGTCATCATGCTTAAGGTAGATGCTCAATGAGGCAATATTGCATCCAATTTATCCAAACTCAGACTGCAAGTAAAAACTCGAAACATTAAAGAAAAAACAGAATTTCTCATAGTTGCATAACATTCCTACAAAAGTGAAAATTAAGGCCTTATTCTATAAACTCATCTCATTCTTATCTTGATCAATCTCCTTATTCTGTTACCTTTCGGTTTCTGCCTAACGATGCCATACTGGCAGAGCAGTATTGAAATAATTATCAGGAATCCTCCAAAATACTGGAAATCTCCAAGATATTGATTCAGGAAGATGGATGAGCCTACAGATGCAGATATTGGTTCCATCGTACCACTCAATGCTGCTGAAGAAGCGCTTATCTTCCTCATTCCATATGAGTACAAAGTGAAGGCAAGCAGAGTTCCAACTACAGAAACAAAGAGGATCAGAAAGATAGCAAGGGGGATCGCTCCTGGACTCAGGGATTTTGCAAAGTTGAAAATTGGTTCAATGCCAGTTGGTATACTCACTAGAGCCGCAAAAAAGAATCCCCAGGAAACTACTGCTATGGAACCGTATTTTCTTACCAGTGGAGATGAGATTACTGTATATACAGCTGCACTCAATGCACATATCAACCCTACAATCAATGCTGCAAGCGAGATTCTGAGTGTTGAATCTGGATTAATCGAAACAGTCAGGAAAACTATTCCAGTCAGTGATAAGATCAATCCCACAAGTAGAGGAAATGAAAATCTTATCTTCCTCATTGTGAGTTCAAAAATCACGACCATCGGAAAATATAAGAACTGAAGGAATGTCGCCGTTGGAGCGTTTGAAAGATTAATTGTCTCCAGGTATGACAGTTGAAGAATGAAGGTTGTTGATACATAAAGTGCGAATAGTTTTAAATTGCTTCTGGGCAGTTTGGGCCTGAATATTATAAGCATGAGAATACTTGAAATGATCAGACGGATGGAAAGAAGTGCAAAGGGATTCATTCCAAGCACTTCAAAGAGGGCACTGGAGGCAGTACCTGACAACCCCCATAATGTAGAGCCTGTGATCGAAACCAAGAAGGGCTTTAAAGATCCTTTATCTTCCAAATTTACTTCTTGGTTATTTTTTTCTGGAATATAAATCCATTATAAATAGTATGTACTGGAATCCAGCCATAAGAACCACACTGTGCTCTGGCAAATAATGGAACTAGAGGATTAATATTATTAACATTCAAATGATAACACAATAATGCCTTCTGGTACAGAAAAGACATGTGGAATATGTGGAAGTAAATTTATTTGCGGTACAATGGGTGGTTGCTGGTGCACAAATGTAAAGGTAACACCAGGGAAGAAACATTTAATTTCCCGTTTGACAGATGAATGTGTATGTCCAGAATGTCTGAAAGGTTAGGGCAATTCATATTGCAATGAGAGAAAAATTAATTATACTATTCTCTATAAATTGCAGGTAATGGACAGAGAAGATCAATTCACCTTAAAGGCATCCCTTTCTTATGGACTTCCACTTCTTATCATTCCACCAATTTTGCTTGTCATCATATTAGTGTCTAAAAACTTCTATTTTCTTGAATATTTTCACGTAATTTCAGGTTCAGCCTGGACAGGAGTGGATCTTGTAATGGGACTGTTCTTTTCTTTCATAATGAGAGGTCTAAATCCTCAGCAGAGAAGTGAAGTATCCAAGAGACTGATTCCGGTTATGCTGTTCTTCATGCCAGCAATATCAACAGTTACCATAACTGCTGGTATATACACAGCAATATCGCTGAACATAAGCTTCTTCAACATCTATTTTGTAATAGTCGCTGTACTGGCAATTGCACTTATGGTACAGGGTCTTTTAATTTTCCTCCCAAACGAGGTCAGAATTTATTTGGAAATTCTAAGGGGTGGAAAAAACGTGGAAAAAATTGTTAGGCTAACAATGTTCAATCTTAAACTATCCCTTCTTCAGTTGATTTTCCAGATTGTTATTATACTTTTCATGGCAAAATTCGCAACAGGAGGCGCATTATGAATATGATTGAGGCAATTAAAAAACAGAGGTTCGCAAGTGGTATGATTATAGTACCATGGGCTAGCTTCATAATATTCCTCATGAGCGGGAATCTATTGCTACTGGATTATATTCATGTTCTTACTGGAGCAATCTGGACAGGTACAGATGTCTTTCTTGGCCTTATATTCAGTAGAGTGGTCAAAACGCTTGATAACAGGACAAAATACGATATATCGCAGAGAATACTCCCAATGACCCTTTATTTCATACCATCTGTAACAATTTTAACCCCTATGGCAGGGATTTTTTTAGCCATAAAAGAAAACGCATTCAAAGGGCTACCAATTGGGTTTATAGTTTCACTGTTTGTAATAGGAATAATCCTTGTTTTAATAAGTTACATATTCATTCTTCCTGCATCATTGAAGCTAAAAAAACTTGAAGAAGAAAAAGAAGAGGAGGAGAAATACTCAAAGTCTTCGATTCAGCTAAATAAACTGACAATGTATGGCGCTATACAACTATTGTTCCAAATAATTATAATAGGTTTTATGGCTTATTTTGTTGTTCTATAGATAGTATAATAGAGATTAGCACGAACAATTGAATACATAGTGGAAGTTTTTCAAAGCGATAGCATTCAATTTAACCAAAAATTATAGGTGTCAAAGGTAATAATATGCATGACCATTGTGTGGTTATAAGGTTAATTCAAGTTAAAAGTGGTTATCATGAAGCGTTTAAACGCAGACTGAATCATCATATACTAAAATTATATACGAGAAAGTTTTACACTTTTTTCTACTAAGTTTGTGAACGGAATCTGCAATATAAATAAAGATGTAATAGCAATTGATTCTTTATCCTTACACATTAAGAATTTTATCAGTGGCTATAATCATTTTCGTTTTCCTTTTCGGCTCATTAAAGGGTTTCTATTATGCAATGAGGTATGTGACTTCAGGTTCATGGTAAAGGAAATGGGGTCTCAGTTCTTGTGCGATATTAGTTATTGAAGGGATGATCATAATACCATTCTTTTTTGCAACAAATTTTCGGGGGAATACATGAGATCTAGGAAATTCCATGGTGACTTCATGTCTGCAATTATGAGAGTACCTCCCAAGTGAGTGAAATCTAACTGGAACAAATAAGGAGTAAAAAATTTTCTTCACTTTCTATATTACTATCTTAAACCATTCAGCTTAAGTTGCTTAATTCGCGAATAAGTAAAAATCAATTACTCTATGGATTTTTGTGTCCAAACACAATAAGCGTCACGAAAATATGGATTGTGGGAAATGAGATTCC
>JAKAYJ010000066.1 GCA_021816385.1 Thermoplasmata archaeon | reverse complement strand
ATCCTGTTTATCTTTCTAAGGGAAACTCCAGAACCCGTGTGAATGGCACCAGATATTGTGTTTGATGATGTAACATAGGGGTATGATCCGAAATCAATGTCAAGCATTGTTCCATGACCACCCTCAAACACCATCTCCTCATTTTTATTCACGCAGTCAAACAGGAAAGATTCAGTCCTGGTAACATAATCCCTGATCTGTGGCCAGAAGCCGGCAAGTTCAACAGCGAGCTGGTTGAGTTTTTCCTCCGACTGGTATTCAGTTCCCCTGAGCTCAGATTCCCTCATTCTTGAAATGAGGGAAAGTTTCTGCCTCACAATATTAATGTCTTTCAGGTCTCCAATCCTTATGCCATTTCTTGAGTATTTTTCCTCATATGTTGGGCCTATTCCATGGGAAGTTGTTCCTATCTTGCTCGCCCCACGCATTTCCTCCTGAGATTTGTCCATTGCCTTATGAAGTTTTGTAACAACGTTCGCAGCTGAACTTATGAGTATTCTCAGTTGAGGATTTTCTGGTAGTATGGTCTTAATCTCTGCAATAAGCGCTTCGGGATCTATTACCATTCCATTCCCAAGAACAATGGTTTTAGATCTTAGAGATCCGGCGGGAAGAAGATGAAACTTGAATGTGCCCTTGCTGGTGACAACAGTATGGCCGGCATTTGTACCTCCATTGTATCTTACCATAATTGAATCCTTTCCGGAAACAAAATCAGTTATCTTACCCTTACCCTCATCACCAAACTGCAATCCAAGTACAAGGCTTCTCATAGTTTTTCAATGGAATTTGTTTCATCTATTAATTACCTTTGCTAAGAATTCATGGAAAAAATTATAGATCATGAAGAATGTGAAAGAAGATCGGGTGACTTTGATTGGGAGATATGCGGGACGTTGATTTGATAAAGCTTATAAAGGACAGTTTCCCAGAAATTAAAATAAAAAATACCTTGCACATTGAATATGGATGGAACAACCATGTGGTGATTGTGAATGATGATCTTGTTTTCAGAATTCCAAGAAACAAAAGGAACGAATCAATCCTGAGAAACGAGATAAATCTTATTAAAATTCTTAAAAATTGCCCATTCAGCATTCCAGATTATACTTATCTGAATCATGATGGTATATTCTTTGGGGGATACAGAATGATTCATGGGGACTATCTGAGTAATTCAGTAACACTGGGTAATGGCTTGATCAGAGACTTTCTATCCCTCCGATCATTCCTGGAAACAATAGGATCAGATGATGTTGGGAGGACAGGGACACCTGTGTACAATCATGAAGCATGGGTCAAGAAGCAGGCGGGAATGATAGAGAAATACAGGCTTTCTCTCAATGATATTATTCCCGGGAAGTTTATTGATGCAGTGGAAGAAAAGTGGTATGCGGTTTCTGAAGACATGGAAGAGTTAGATATGAGCCTGATTCACGGCGACCTTTACAGGAAGAATGTTATAATATCAGGAAACCACAGAAAGATTAGAGGCATAATAGACTGGGCAGATTCATCCTACGGAGATCGTGCTCTGGATTATGCCGCATTTGGATATGACTTCACAATGAGGGAAAACATGTTACTGCTTCAGGCACGTCGGGATCAATTCGCAGAAAGAGCCATGAAGAGAATTGTTTTTTACAGGAATACTGATAGATTCTACCTGGCTCACTATCTTGCAAAAACAGGAAAAAAGCAGGAGGCAGAAATGGAATGTGGAAATATTGTGAACATATGGAAGCGATATGGCTGGTATTGATATTAATTCCCGAAACTTTAAGTTAGTAACACATCTCAATACTGCAATTTCTTTTTAAAAGAAAAAACCTTTAAAAAAAGCATTTATCTGAAGTGAGCATATGGAACCATGGCGTATATAACAGTAGATAGCGATAATAAATTAAAGGTACCAAACAGGGCAACAATCGGTTACATTGAAGGAGACGGAATCGGTCCGGATATCACAAAAGCCATGATTAATACTGTGAATGCTTCCATAGAAGTCGCCTATTCGGGTGAGAGATCAATAGAATGGGAAAAAATAATGGCAGGAGAAGAAGCCTTTGAAAAAACGGGGGAACATTTACCCAAGGATTCACTGAAGCAGATTGAAAAGTGCGTTGTGTCAATAAAGGGACCACTGACAACTCCCATAGGACAGGGATTCAGGAGTCTTAATGTCACATTGCGTCAACAGTTTGACCTTTATGCCAATGTAAGGCCTGTAAGGTATTTTCCAGGGGTTCCATCACCTGTGGTACATCCAGAGAATATGAATATGGTTGTATTCAGGGAGAATACAGAAGACCTTTATTCAGGTATCGAATGGAAATATGACTCTGAAGGCGCGAAGAAAGTGAGAGAGTTTTTATCACAGGAGTTTGGAATAAGCCTGACCGATGATACGGGCATTGGAATAAAGCCAATAAGCAAGTTCAAGAGTCAGAGGCTTGTAAGGAAGGCAATAGAATTTGCCATAGCGAACAGGAGAAGAAGCGTTACCCTGATGCACAAAGGAAACATAATGAAGTACACTGAAGGAGCTTTCAAGGACTGGGGATACGAAATTGCAAGAAATGAATTTTCCCAGCAAACTGTTACGGAGGAAGAATATCTCCAGAATCCAGATGCAATGGGAGACAAGATAGTGATAAAGGACAGGATCGCGGACAACATGTTCCAGCAGGCTCTCACCAGGACAGCTGAATATGATATCATTGCCGCTCCAAATCTTAATGGAGATTATATATCAGATGCACTTGCAGCCCAGGTTGGAGGGATCGGAATCGCACCAGGTGCCAATATAGGAGATGTTTATGCAATTTTTGAGGCAGTCCATGGCACAGCACCAAAATACGCAGGAATGGACGTTGCAAATCCAACATCATTAATCCTGTCAGCAACAATGCTACTGAGGCATATCGGCTGGACAGAAGCTGCAGACATACTTGATAACGCCGTAACTGCATGTTACAAAGATCAGAAGGTCACACAGGATCTTGCAAGAATACTGAACATAAGGGCACTTAAATGCTCAGAATTCGGTGGCGAAATAATAAAGAGAATGAAGAAGGAATAGAACTATAGGAGCAGGGTTCTGCTGCTCTCTACATTCCTCAATATTTCAATACCGGTCCTGCTTTTTGCAAAATCTACTGCATTGTATGAATCGGTGAACAGATTTATGAAGCTGCAGTTTTTCACCGACATAGCCTTTTCCACGGCATCCTTCATGCTCTTGAAGTGATATAAAACAATAACGGGCCCAGGTATCTGTTCCATAGGAACAATCTTCTCACCGTACCTGTTCTCAAGAAGGTGAACGCTCTCGTGAAGTCCATCAACATAATCAAAGTCATTTTCCAGGAGTTTCTTCACCGATTGTCTCGCTCTTTCTGCATCTTCCTGTGTGTTGAAGTAGTTTATATCACCATCGGGTCCATATCCATTTTTTACATCCCTTTTCAGGAATTCTACAATCCTGTTTTTGAAGAAGATATATTCCTTGTCAGAAACAAGAAAGACCTGACTCCTTAGAAACCTGTTTGATACGGAAATATATGAAAGCCCGGGAACTGCATTTGTTGCCATTTCAAGATGGCTGCTATCTGGAACAATACTAACACCATTTTCAAATCGCTTCCAGATTATGTTGTTTCTATTCACAGCCTTCTGGATATCAACAAAATCCCCTGTATTTCCATAGAAAAGTATCCGTTCTCCTTCGCCCCATTTATCAAAGGCTTTTATAGCGTTATCTTCAGCAACATCCAGGATGTATCCACCAGTCTCCCTTAGTGATTCATACATATCATTACTGAGGGTCATAGTGCTTATGGGACACTGTGAATTATGGAGTATCATCGGTCTTGTGCCTTGGAGAAGTGATTCAATTATTCCCCTGAACATTGTGTAAACCGGTATGGAAGCATCGGGAATTACGGCTGATATTTTCCTGAATTGATCAGTTCTCACATGTTCAGTTCCAAATTTCTCAATCAGCCTTTGGGTATATGTGTACCTCATCAATTGTGAAGTTCTAAGTAATTCTTCCCTGCAGGAAAGTGCAGTTCTTCCAGTCTCCATTGATAAAATGGAAATACGCTCATCTGAACCATAAAACTTTTCAAGAACAGAAATCATTGTTTCCATCAATCTTGAGGGATTCATTCTTGAATCACTGGAATTTTCAGTTTTAAGTTCTGAAAGCTTTATATCCTCTACTTCTCCAATTTCACTGGAATCAAATTTGCTCTTCACTTTCATATTGAACAGATTAGTATGTATTCGAGCATAAAGAGTGTTTCTTAAAATTTTACTGTAATTCCAGACGAGAAAGACATTTAATCTGCCGTGAAATAGACTGTGTCCTGTTCATAAATTAAAGATGTGCATAATCTTTAAGGGAATACTAATGGTTATAAAGGTTCAAGACAAAGTATGCCTCCAGTATTTAATGCATTTAAAAATCTCAAATGGATGAGGATAATTCTTCAGTACCAAATTGATGAAGAGATGTTTTGTAACTGTAAGAGAACATTTCTGGAAAATAATTTTAAATTTTGGGATTTGTTGTGATGGAACTCATTCTATTTTGAATGAACACTAAATTTACAAATGATCGTTTAAAAATAAAGTTAAAAAAGGAAACATTATAGCACAGGCTTATGATATATAAAGATGAAAGTAGTAATACAGGTATCAGAAAAGGAAAAAATTCCAATGGGAAATATTGTAGGCTCACACATTGCAGTACTGAAGGATGTTGAAACCATAGAGGTGGTTTTCCTGGAAAGCGCCATTGTAGCAACAACAAATGAGGAAATGATAAAGCCTCTACTTGAAGACAAAAAACTCATATTAATGGCATGCAAAACTTCCATGGAAATGAGCAACATAAAAGCCTCCGATCTTGTAAAAGGTGTTTCAGCAACACCCCAGGGTGGATTCATAGAAATTATAAGGAGACAGCAGGAAGGTTGGTTCTACATCCACGTCTAATTTTTACAAAACTAGAAGAATGTAACTTCCTCTCACAGCTTTCGCAAGGAACCTCCAGATTCAAAGATTGTTTCTGGAATCCTAAAGAGTTTGAATTCTCTTCAACAGAGAGTCTTATATCCATAATGTAAGAAATCAGACTTTACGAAAGGTCCATTTTATTGGTTATCTTGGTCATTCATTCACTGTTACATTCACCCTGAATTATAAGAGGTATTTGCATGCATCAATATCTTCAGTTACAAAAGAGGCGTCGAGGTTTGTAATATAAATCGAGTTTAAATTCACCGTAAAACCATATGTATATTCAGGAAAAGGTAAACAAGCTTCCCCGGTAAAATATATATTAATTAAATATAATATACCATTCTACATATCTTATTTTCCGTGTAACCAAAATTAATATATGACGCATTCTTTAAGTAAGCATGAAAAGACGAATGTTGGATTCAGATGAATCCAGCGGAAGTATGTTGAAGGGAATAGTTGCAACCTTTCTCTCTATGTTGATACTCGGTCCATTTATGGGAATAGGATGGGTTCTGTCAGGGCTTTTCGGAGGAATTGCATCAAGAGGTGGCCTCAGAGGATTTGTTGCAGGCCTGATTGGAGGGATAGTCCTGGCTCTCATACTAATAGAGATATCATACTATGTAGCACCTGCAACTATAAACCAGATAATGAGTTACACTGGTAATTTCTACTTTGTTAACAACATAAAGACAATTTATCTTGAAACAAGGCAACAGCTTGGTGTAGATCCATTACACACAATAATAAGTGTTGTAGCGGAGGGGGCAATAGTACCAGCTGTTGGTGGGCTCATAGGCGGGTTTTTCCTGTCAAGAGATTCAGAATAAATTTATAAATTATTTTTTACATTGTCAGCAAAATATTCTTCATTTTTTCTATCCAGAACCCTGTATGAAGATCGGAGTGTATCAAGAATTGAAAGTACCAGCTTTTCCTTTTCAATTCCAAGGTATCCCATTACACTGGAATCAAGTCCACATGGTTTTATCCTCATGAAACCATCAAGGGCTGTTTCCCCATAATTTATTGCCAGTCCATGGTATGAAACACCCCTGTCGATCTTCATTCCAAGGGAGCAGACTTTCCTGTCACCCAGAGGGGAGTTGGTTACCCAGATACCCGGTTCTTCTCCAAGATGGGGTTCAAATCCGAGCTTCCTGAACGTATCCATAACTATATTTTCAAGCGTCTGAACAAATAATCTGACATCCTTCCTTTCATTTTCCCTGAAGACCCTGACAATTGGATAAATCACAAGCTGGCCTGGGCCATGATATGTTACATCCCCTCCCCTTTCAATGAGTATTGGGTTCAGTCCCCTGTAATTGTCAGGATTCGCACCTCTGCCTATGGTATACACTCCTGGAGAATGTTCAACAAAAATAAATGTATCCTCTATAAAATCGTTGTACCTCAGGAAATGAAGTTTTTTCTGGAATTTCCAGATTTCTTCATAATCCCTTATTCCAAGATCAAGATATTGGCTTGAAGTGTAGAGGTTTATCATATGCTATCTCAGCCGACTCCTGTATGCCTTCAGAGAGTGTCGGATGAGGATGAATTGTTGATCCAATATCCTCTACATTCATTCCCGTTTCAACAGCGAGACTCAGCTCACTTATCATCTCGGAAGCACGAGGTGCAGCAATTCCAGCTCCTGTCACAGTGCCATCTTCGTCATAATAAATGCTGTAGAATCCATTTGAACTGTTGAGTCCCTGGCTTCTGCCATTGGCTGCTAGAGGATATCTTGTGGATTTCTGTCCCCTGTTTCCG
>JAKAYJ010000065.1 GCA_021816385.1 Thermoplasmata archaeon | reverse complement strand
ATTTCTGATCATGTAATTTAAGCGAAAAGTCTCTCTTGCAAGTGTATAATTAGACATTGGATTTCCATTTATCACTATGGTTAGGGATTGGTGTGTTGTCTCAAGCTGGGAAACTAGCTCCTGAGCCTGGTTAGACTCAGAATTGCTGCTGGTTGTAGTTGAACTGGCGTAGTTTAGGTAGGAACTGTAATGTAAGACCGCAGGTATGGCTAGTAGAAGGACTACGACCCATACAATGATCACTACATTCCTCTTTAAAAGCAGGCTTTTTGCATTTAACACATGAATTAATTGTTTATATATAATTGAAAATTTGTTAAATTTTTTTTCACACATTACTTATTGCTTTTATATACTAATCGTACGATGAGGATAGTGTTTATTCGCTGAAAAAAATTAATTAACGTCAATTTTTAATAATAGTTAGAATTACTTGAATAATCATGGATACAGTAGATAAAAAAATCCTGTTCAGCTTACTGAAAGATGGTAGAACCCCACAAAGGCAGATAGCCAAGGAAATAGGTATCTCGGCACAAACCTTGAACTACAGAATGACGAAAATGATAGAAGATGGTATAATTGTAAACTTTATAGTACACATAAATTCCAGGATACTGGGAAAGGTAGAAGCATTTGCAGCTTACATTTCAGATAAGGAGATAGAAGAAGGTTATTTTACAAGACTGAAATGCCTGGAAAAGATCACTCTTTACGGATTTGATGGAGAAACCGCTGAGGAAGTAGATAAGAAAATTGAAGATGCGTCACTGAAACTAGGCCAGCCTGTGATGAAATACAGGCCGGAAATCAATTCTTATTCAGGAAATTCGAAGAACATAGATTTCCAGATTATTGACCAGCTAAAGAAAACACCAAGAGCAAAAATATCTGAAATTGCCAAGGCTCTGGATATGCCCGTGATACGGATAAAGAGAAGGTATAACTTCCTGAGAAAAAGTCATCTTGTGGCAGTAATGGCGAAAATTGACCTTTCTAAGACAGATGTTGTCATCTTCAGCATTTTCAGTACTGATCAGGAAAAGATTGAGTCTATACTGGAAGATGCAACAATATTCAAGATAACAGATAACAAGACCGGGGTATTCATATGTTTTGCGGAAAACATGGTCAGCGCAAGGACACTGATCAACAGTTCAAGGGAAGCCGAGAAAAGCAGTGAAGTCATGGTTATATATGACTATGAATTCATTCATTAGGTAATACTGAATTACATAAATAACACGACCAATTGAACAGAATGAGTTTGGAAAATCAATAAAAGTTAATTATGGAATTGCCATTAAACTTTGTGTTATCAAAGAGAGTAAATAACGTCTCTGAATCTGCTACGGTCTCCACGTCTGCCAAGGCTGCGAAGATGACCGCCGAAGGAAGAAAAATTATAAACTTTGGAGTGGGAGAGCCAGACTTTACAACACCTGCTGGTGAAATAAACTATGCATTTGAGAAGGCCAAAGAAGGATTCACACACTACACACCATCAAAGGGATATGTGGAATTGAGAACCAAGATCGCTAAAAAGATCAATAATAACATCCACAATCTGAACTCTGAAAACATAATTGTAACACCAACAAAATTTGCCATTAACCTTGCAATCATGGCAATCGCAGATGAGGGGGATGAAATAATAATTCCAGAACCATATTTTCTATCATATCCTGAAATCTGCAGGATTTACGGGGTAAAACCAGTCGAGGTACCGTCCAATGATGATTTTTCCCTTGATCTTGAGGGCATAGAAAATTCTATTACACCAAGGACAAAGGGCATAATCATATCCAATCCTGCAAATCCAACAGGTAAGGTTTTTTCAACAGAGGAAATCAAGGCACTACAGAAGCTTTGCATTGATGAAGGAATATATTTTATTCAGGATCAGATTTATGAAGAACTTGTTTTCGAGGGGAAAATTCAGGATATAATTGAGATGGATCAGGAAATGAAGCATACCATACTAATAAGCGGCTTCTCTAAAAGTTATGCCATGACAGGATGGAGGATAGGATATCTCGCTTCATCCAGAGAATTTATAAGTGCGGTAGACAAGCTTCAGCAACAGACCATAACATGTGCACCTTCGATTTCTCAAATGGCGGCCATATATGCAATGGATGATGAAGAGAGTCCTAAAGCAATGAAGGAGGTGTTCAGGAAAAGAAGGGAACTTGTTTGTAACCTGATAAGTGAAATTAAAGGTCTGAATCTCATAAAGCCAGAAGGGGCATTTTATGTTTTTCCATCATACGACCTCAATATATCATCAGTTGAATTCTGCAAGCAGATTCTTGATTCAAAGGGTCTTCTGCTTACTCCAGGTTCAGCATTTGGTAAACAGGGGGAAGGTCATTTCAGAATTTCCTATGCGCTATCTGAGGATAAATTGAAGGAAGGGATCGCACTCTTGGCGAGTTTCATGGATGAGCAGAGCAGGATTTAAATGGGTTTAAGCTTCTTGATTGTTCCAGTTCTAATCACAGTTCTCGTGATTGCCGGAATCAGTTTAATTCTGACATTCTTTAATTTCAGGGCAATCCGCCTTTTCAGTAGAAAATATGAAGAGGACATTGAAAACTACAAAACATCTATCAATGAGTACGAGGAAGATTTTACAGTTTCTCCAGATGAAGAGATGGAGGAAGATGAGGAAATTGAGAAGGAACATACCCGGGAAGAGGTAAAACTGGAGATAGATAAGGACATGGAGAGACTTACAAACGAGATCAGAAAGAATGAGTTGCTGATGGAGAAAATGGAAAAACATTATTCAACACTGAGAAAGGTTTCTAAGGACATGATGGAAAGCATCATTCCACCGACAAAATTTCAGTCTCTTTCGGAGACTTATGCACCGATCCCACTGATTGATGAAAAGCCATTGTGGAATGATCTTGTGAGAAATCATATACCATCAGAGCAGGGAAACCTCTATGAGATGTGGGGTAAATATGTTGAACTCACAGGAGAATATTCACATCAGAAGATAGAGTCAATAAAGGGAATCCTAGAGAAAATTTTTGGCAGGACAGAATATAGAAAATTAGATAGATCTGATAATGCAGTCAATGGGGATACATACTATACGGTAAAACCAGTGCTTCATATCCTGAACAACCTGTTCTTCGATGAACCGGAAATTCAATTCCAGATAGAGGACGGAAAAAAGGAGAAGAAACTGGGAAGATCATCATCTCTTCTGATTAACAATGAGGAATTCATACATGGAAAGACATCAGAAGTGATGGCATTTCAGTCCATGTTCAGGGAAATTCTTGACACAAAGAACTATTCTATATGCAGGGAAACACAGAGACAGAAGGAATTGAAAAGTGAAATAGAAAACATTATTAAAAGCATAAGGAAATTATTAAACTGGTTCATATTTGAAGAAGATAACATGATACAGTGTAAGATGCTGGAGTGAATAAAATGTCAAGGGCATTTATAGTTGGAAGATTTCAGCCATTTCATCTTGGCCATCTGGAAGTTATACAGGAAATTCTCAAGGAGCACGAGTCTGTGATTATTGGAATAGGGAGTGCCCAGTATTCTCATACCCTCCAGAATCCATTCACTGCTGGAGAAAGGCACCTGATGATCTCGAATACGCTGGAAAGCAGGAAGATATTCAATTTCTACATAATTCCGATTGAGGACGTAAACTCCAACCCACTCTGGGTAGCTCATGTGGAATCTCTTACTCCACGTTTCTCAAGCGTTTACACAAATAACCCACTGGTCAAAAGACTCTTCTACGAGAAAAAATATAATGTGAAATCAATGGAACTCATAAACAGGGTGGAGTGGTCAGGTACCAGAATAAGAGACAGGATGATAAGGGGGGAAAACTGGGAAAGAGATGTACCAGAAACTGTTACAGAAATAATCAGGGAAATTGATGGTGTTGGAAGATTGAGGGCACTCTCAGAATCAGATGATCTATAATCTTAAAGAAAAGATCAATCAGAGTAAACCATTTTTTCAATGGTTTCCCTATCCTGTAGTATCTGGTCAATTATGACATATTCATCCACCTGATGTGCAACATCAGGAACTGTAGTGCTCCATACAACTGCTTCATATCCCAGTCTTCTGAAGAAAGCAGCGCATGTACCGCCTCCAATTCCAACAACCTTTGGTTCCCCTCCTCTGCTGGATAACGCCTTCACGAGTCTTGTGACAACCTCTGAATCCTTTGAGGTGGGCACAGGTGCCTGTTCTCTCTGTACAAACTCCATTTTAATTTTAGACTTATGTGTTCTTTCAAACTCGGAAATCTCCCTTGAAATGTCATCTACCACGCTATCCACATCGTAACTGGGCAATATCCTGCAATCCATGTAGAATACTTCCTTACCTGGAATGGTGTTTATGTTGTCCACGTTTTTCTCATGCTTCGTTGGCTCAAATGTGGAATAGGGGAAATTGAAAGTATCATCTTTGCTGGTATACTTTGAGTGAAGCATCTTATCAATTGACAGCATGAATTCCATTCCATCTCTTGCTGCGCTGATTGCATTGCTTGGCATACTTGCATGGTATTGTCTACCATTAACTGTAAATTTAATCCACACAATACTTTTCTCTGCTATCTCGAGTTCCATCCCGTCCATGGAACCTGCATCAGGCACAATTATCAGGTCGTCTTTCTTGAAAATATTCTTGTCAAGGAGGTACTGGATGCCATACACACTCCCAACCTCCTCATCTGCAACAAATGCAAGACCTAGATTCATTTTTAATTTGGATCTGTCGAGCCTTTTCAGGAGCAGGAGCGAAAGGAACACCGCCTGACCATCATCAGAGGTGCCACGGCCATAGATTCTGTTACCCTCCACAGTTGCTTGAAATGGTGCTCTTGTCCACAGGTTTGGATCACCATCAGGTACTGTATCTATATGGGATACAAGCCAGAGGGTACGATCAAAATTTCCCACTTTCTCTATTATGCTGGATCTCTTGAACCCTGCCTTGTCCTCAACATCATATCTTACTGAATCCTCGTATCCCAGTTCCTTCAGGATGCTGACAAGAAGATCCGCCCTCTCAGATTCCCCCTGGCCACCAGAAGCCGGGCTAATAGATTTCACTGGAATAATCCTCTTTGCAAGTTCAATTATAAACTCCTTTTCATCCGTTATATCTTTTAAGCTCATCATCTCTGATTGTTGTTCTATTAATAAACAATTACCTCATTTAATTCCTCATTGTGTCCCATGATTAACCGGTAATGTAATCCATGTAGCATGATCCTGTTATTTCAGTGTAACCGGGGAAATATTGAAGTGACATTGTTTGATAGCAGTTGTTTCTACAGTCATGAGGATATACTTCATTTATAACGACTAAGAATATAAGTCACTTGCAATAGTTAAATAATGACGAATTTATTTACAAGGGAATGGAGCATAAAAAGGAAGATTTTAGTGAATGGTATAATGAAATAATAGACATTTCCCAGCTTACAGATAAGAGGTACCCAGTTAAGGGGATGAATGTCTGGATGCCCTATGGATACAGCCTGATGAAAAACACGGATGAAATGATCAGGAACAAGTTCTACGAAGATGAATATGAGGAGGTGATGTTTCCTTCATTGATCTCAAGGCCAATGTTTGAAATTGAATTTGAGCACATTAAAGGCTTTGAAAAAGAGCTGTTCTGGATAACAAAGGGTGGAAGAGAATCCCTTGAAGAAGACCTTGCTATGAGGCCAACCAGTGAAGCTGCAATTTACCCAATGTTGAAATTATGGATAAGAGATCATGGTGATCTACCAAAGAGAATCTTTCAGATTGTCCAGGTTTACCGTTATGAAACAAAACATACACGACCATTCATAAGATCAAGGGATATCCACTTTATAGAATGCCACACTGCCCACGAGACTTATGACGATTCAGAGGAACAGATGGACCTGTACAGGAGGGAATGGGATTATTTTACGAAAAAGCTCTGTCTACCCTATATGGAAGTAAGAAGACCGGAGTGGGATAAGTTCCCCGGTGCTGTTTACACCATAGCATTTGATACGCTTATGCCATCTGGCAGGACTCTTCAGATCGGGACAATTCACGAATATGGCAGTAATTTTTCAAAGAATTATGACGTGAAATTTGCAAAGGAAGATGGAAGCAGTCAATATGTGAACCAAACCACATTCGGTATGAGTGAAAGATTAATAGCAGCCATAGTTGGAATCCATGGAGATGACAAGGGCCTGATTCTCCCTCCGTTTGTTGCCCCAACGCAGGTAGTCATAGTTCCAATCTCATCTGCAGATTCCAGGCTTGAATCCTTTGTACACGAAATAGAGTCAAAAGTTAAGGCCAGTGGGTTCAGGGTGATTGTTGATGATAATGATAACTATACACCTGGTTACAAATTTAACCAGTGGGAAATGAAGGGGGTGCCTCTGAGGATAGAAATAGGCAAAAGAGAGGCTGAATCAAATACAATTACTGTGTCCCTGAGAACAAGGAAGGGAAGGGTAAAGTTGAACAAAGATGATACGGCAGAGCTTCAAAATTTGCTGGATGAGGTAGAAAATGATCTGCTTAATAATGCCAGGAAGATACTTATGAATGGGATTGATGGAATTCCAAATAGTGGACAGGAGTCTAACATAAAGACATTTATCATATGTGATAGTGAGAAATGCGCAAGATCGATAGAGGCAAGAACCGAGCTTGACATGATGGGACACATCCTGAATTACGGGTCTAAAGGTAGATGTGAGGTTTGTGGAAATGAAGGGAGAACTGCCCTCTTCTCTAGACCATACTGAGCACAAGCCAATTGTGTTC
>JAKAYJ010000064.1 GCA_021816385.1 Thermoplasmata archaeon | reverse complement strand
GAGCGTTGAAAGGGTCAGTATTGGCCAGTACATTAAATAATTCTCAAGTAGCCTGAAATTGAAAATCAGGACTATGATTGGAAGGGCCGTTAACGAGTATTTCAAAGTGTCAAATTTATACGCATAAATCAACACGAAAAACATCCAGACGGATATCATTAAAGTTGTGAAAAATTCCCTATCTGCAAATGGGATATATCCCGATATATAAAATTGCGATAACCCGAATCCTATACCTATTATGGGTGCATTTTCGGGTGCAAGAATAGAATTGAAGAACGTCGTTGGGCCCATTATGATAAACGGCAGATTTAATAGAATAAAAGATAGCGCGGCCATTATGGTAAACTCAGCCAATTTTTTCGTCCCATACCTCTTGTATATAAAAATCAAGAGGAATGGAAGGATGAATATGGGTAGCTGCTTAGATGCCAGAGAAAGACCAAATAGAATGCCAGGAATGAAACGTTTCTGGAGCAGCATCAGGGAAGACGCCAGCAGGGTGATCCATATTATGTCTGTTATTCCGTTTAATGAAAAGAATATCAGGTTGATGTTGAAGAGGGCTACAGCAAGAGCGAGAGGAGCCATGAACGCAAGATCTCTTTCAATAAATTCCAGGGCGATAAGACTTAGAAGCAGTAATGTGAAAAGGAAGAGAACTATCTCTGGATTTATGTGAAGAAGGATGAATGGTATCAGTATTAGGAAGGATAAATCTGGATACTGAAGGTTAGTAACGTAACCTCCAGAAAGCTTTGGAGTGAGGCTGGAGAGAGGTACTCCATATGATTCTATACTCTTTAGAGCATACTGGAAGCCGTAGGGATCTAACCCTGATAGAAATCTCTTTGCAGATAATACTTCTATGGCAAATTCATCTGTGTATGTTTGCTTCATTGACATGCCGATTACAAAAATTACAGAACCGACACTAATAATGGCAATAATGATTACCAGTTTGAGAAATCGTTTTGTTATTTCCCTTCTTTTACCTGTTAGCGTTGATAGGACTATGAACAGGAAGCCGAAGATTGCCAGGATAAATTCTATCATTATATAAAATGGGCCAGAGTAGCCAACATAACCATATATGCTATATGGAAGATAAATCAGGAGAATACCCAGAGCAAGAAATCCAATTCTCTGGATTATTAGATCAAAGTTCTCAAGATTCTCCCTTTCTATGTAAATCACCTGCTATTAGCGCGATATTGCTTCAATTCAAGTTCCTGCTTAACAACCTTAAGTGAATTGAGACTTAAATAAATTTTTATATTGCTGAAGTATGAATTTGCCTTTATCCTTATGAAATTATTTCCCTTCCCAATGACAGATATTTGCTTATTTCCTAATTCTAATGATAGATTATTCTTTCCAGTCAACCCCTTCAGTGTAAGATTGTAACAGCCTGGAGCAATGAGGCTTACATTATAATAGCTCATTTTCCCACCTTTCTGTACCACTGATGGTACAGTTTCATTTAGCAACCCATATACTTCTGGTGAGGAAATCGACCTATATTGATATAAGGCATCCCCCTTATAGTAATAAGTCAGCCTGTAATTGAAATTATTCAGCAGGTAGTTTATTTTGATTATGGGAGAATTATTGAGTTGCGCTCCAGATGCTACAGGAGAAGTAAAGAAATAACTGTACGGGTCTGTTATAATATACTCCGGCATACTCGTGTTGAAATTTGAATTTAGACAGACAGGTGTATATCCCTGTTCCAACTCTGGTAAATTTCCAGCTATAAGTACAGATGAGCCATGAGGAATTTTGTTGATGAATGACATGAGATAGCTGTCAGCCATAGTGGGAACCACCTTCTCGTATGTACTATATAGAATCGTTGAAGACCCCACAATATATTCCTCCTGTGGATGGTCGTTCTGCTGTACTGGGACTATATTTCCAATGGGTGTAAAGAGATAGAAAAGAACTATGTTTAGGATCAATATAATCGCAAGCAATTTTTTAACGTTGAACCTCTTTCCTGATATTTTAATGAATCTTTTCAGTCCAAAGATGAATGCAATGAACAGTGTTGATACATAAAGGCTTGGATACTGGAAGAGTATCTGAGATTCATATGGCCAGTATGAATTTGAGAAAAGGAGCAGGCCATAGGGTAAAAGCAGGATCAGGAATTCAATTCCAAGAAGAGGTATAAATAGGAATGGCAACAGGATCCTGATAAAGAATTCACTCTTGAACCATATATTACCGTAAATCCCAGGGTTTAAATCTATGCCAATATAGTGAGAAGGATAAAATTTCAGGTAATATATACTTGGAAGTATGAATATGATGACTGTTAAAATCGCTTCTGATAATTCGGCCTTACTAATTTTAAAACTACCAGTAGATCTCCTCCTCTGGAGTACCATGATAGCAATGAACAGGAATACAATCACTGGGGACATCAGGTCTGTGATAGATGCCAGGGAAAAGAAAATCATCCACTTTGATGTGTCCCTTTTGAGATAGTAATATACCCCAAGGAGGAAGAATGTTGGAAAGAATGCCATATAATGGAAATCAAACCAGAAAACACCGGAGAGCGGGTAATAAAGGTAAAAGATCAGACTGATCAATAAAGAGAATCTTCTTGATTTAAGCACTTCACTGGCAATCAGGTAAATTGCAACGCCAGAGAAGGATAGAAAAAAATCCTGGATGAACAGAAGAAAATACTCCTTTGGAAATATGGCATATACCAATCCGATTGGAATATATATCAGCTTATTTGCGGCAACTCCCCCGCTCATTATCTGACCGAGAAATGTTTGCCCATAAATTACGTTGTATGCCAGGGATGCGTTAACCCCAAGATCATAGACATTCTCTGAAAATGATAAATATCTCAAATATGAAATTGCTGAGTAAATTATCGAGAAAGATATAAAAATAAACAGGACCCATTTGAGCTTGCTTAGTTCACTGAGAATATTTCCTGGGTTAAACCTTCTTTCAGCCCTGTCATTCACGTGATTATCCGTTTGATAATCCTCGCTTGCCAACAAATCCATTTCCTCACACTGATCGAAACAATGGTTTAAAAATTATGCAAAATTGAAAACATATATAATCAGAGGCAATCCAGATATGAATGTCATTAGCCATCTTCCTGACAACAGACTTAAAAATGGGTGGAGGTGTGGAAAGGTGGACTCTCAATACAGTTAAGGGCAAACCAGAAGGCCAGAAGATAATACTTATATCGACAGACTATGCTGACAGGGCAAGATTTTCAATTAAGACAGAAATCCCTGAATTTGACGAACGACAAACGCTGAATTTGCTTGAAAATAAATTAAATTTTCTTAGAAAGTCAAGAGTACTTTCATTCCTGCTGGATAATGCAATGATACCCCTGATACTAACTCTTTTTAAAAATTCATATAGAAGGAAATTAAATCTATCTGATGTCGATGTTGTATATTTGACAAAGAACCAGTACTGGAAACTATTCAGGGGAAAGAAGATAATTGGAAGTAACCATACCGAATTTGGCAATGATGGCTTTTTTTCCAGGCTAAAGGCGAAGCTCTACAGTAGTGGCATAATATACAGGGACATTTCATATTTTCAGGTATTTCCTGGCAGGGAGAGGATAGAAGGCATATTAGGAAAAAAGGCTAAAGTTTCTGTGATTCCGAATGGTACTCATTCTAGAGATTGTGACAAAAAGACAGGAGATTCAACAAGATTTCTCTTTGTTGGGAGACTTGAGACAATAAAGGGCATTCAAATTCTGCTTGATGCCTGGAGATGCCTCAAAAGAGAGGACTGTGCACTTGATGTTGTTGGTGCAGGCAGCCTTGAAAAGGAGGATTATTCAACATTGAACAATGTAAACTTCATGGGAATCGTAACAGATGAAGAACTGAACAGGATATATTGCAGAAGCGATGTTTTTATCTACCCAACACTCTGGGACTCTTTCCCAAACACAATTATTGAAGCAATGTCTGCACGTTGTAAGATTGTAACATCCAGATTCCTGGAAGGAGCCTTTGGTGGAGATGAAAGTGAGGCATTTATGACGTTCATAGAGCCGGATGTTAATTCCATTTTAGATGAGATTAATAAGTTGGCAGTAAATAAAAGTGAGACCAGAAAACAGGGCGAACTGGCGTATGAGTTCTTCATGAAAAACTATGAATTAACAAAAGTGAACAATTTATTTTATAAATTCATAGAAAAAGTAAGGAATGAATGAATTGAGTGTGCAGGAAAAAGCCATCTAAAAGATTTTTACACATGAATAAATTAGCTTCTATGAATATACTGGTTACAGGAAGCAAGGGATTTATAGGAACAGAGATAATGAAATGCCTTCAGGATAATGGATATAATCCAGACGGCGTGGATCTTGGGGATACTGTAGATGAAAAGAAGAAATATGATATTATACTTCATTTTGGGGCCAGGACACTCATAAGAAACTCCTTTTCAAAGCCTTACGAGTATTTTGATGATGGTTTAGGTCTTACCATGAAATATCTTGAGTTAGCCAGAAAGCATGATGCCATATTCCTCTTCCCTTCCTCCGGGTCAACAGCTGAACCATCCAACCCCTATTCCCTTACAAAAAAACAGGCGGTTGAGTGGATAAATCTGTACAGGAAATTATATTCCACAAGGGCAATCATTTTTCGTCTCTTCAACATATATGGAACAGCTGCAAGAAAGGGGGCAGTCTATCTTTTCACCAATGCAGCATTGAAGGATGAGATTGCAACAATTTACGGCGATGGAAGCCATGTGAGAGATTATGTTAATGTACTTGATCTTGCCAAAACAGTTCTTGAGGTAGTGAAAGGAAATATAAAACCAGGAGATTATGAGATTGGTTCTGGTGTAGGAACGAGTGTTAATGAAGTTATATCAATGGTAGAGAAAGTAACAGGAAAGAAGATAAGGACGGAAAAGAAGCCGTTCATAGTTGAAGAGGCAGATGAATTGATCGCTCATAATACAATTGTCAGGGACCCGATGAAATTAATTGACGGAATAAAGTTGATAAGGGACGCCCTCGAAAAGGAAAATAAATGAAGATTGCACAGACGAGCCATCACTACTATCCACATTCCGGTGGAACCGAGACTGTTGTGAAGACCATAGTTGATGGACTGGCCTCAAGGAATAATACTGTTCATGTTTATTCGGACTATGATGACCTGAAACAACTAAAAAATGAGGAAAACGTGTTATATCACGGTATAAAACTTAAGAGGATAGGAAAATTCAGGTTCCCGGGATCTGGATACTGGAAGGAAATTGAAACTACAGATTGCGATATTCTTCACGTTCAGGGTCAGAGAGTGTGGAGCTCCGATTACCTGTATACCCATCTTGATCGGATTAAATCAAAGAAAGTATTTACAGCACACGGTTACTATCAACTCATCTATGGTGGAATTTTCAACAGTCTTTATTATGGCAGGTTTATGCCATCCTTTCTGAATAAGTTCGATAGGATCATTTGCCTGACAGAAGAGGAAAGGAGAATTTCTGAAAGAATGTTTCCTAAGATATCTGACAGGTTAACCGTTCTTCCAAACCCTGTGGATTTCAACAGGATAGATGGAGTATCAATCAGTGATAATGTCCTGGAAAAATACAACCTCGTTAAAAATAACTTTTTTATCCACGCGGGAGGACTTCAAAGGAATAAGAATATTGAGTTTATCCTGGAAGCAATGAAAGGAATCAGGGTACCGTTAGTACTCTGTGGTAATATACCTGACAGGGGTTACTTTGAGAAAATCAAGGCAGCGGCAGATCAGATGAAAGTTGAACTGAGAGTTCTTGGTTCCATAAATGAGGAAGAGCTGTTTTCCCTCATGAGATCGGCCAGGTTTTACCTTTCCGGTTCCATCTTTGAGGGATTCGGAATATCCATGGTGGAATCTTCATATCTGGGGACTATGGTAATTGCAAACAATGCAGGAATAGCCAGTGAACTGCAGGAAATGGGAGGTCTGAAAATTGCCATCAACCCTGAACAGATGCATGAGTTACTTGAAAGTGATATGAAGATAGAAGATCAGGATAGATTGAAGAAAACTCTCAGAAAAAAGTTTTCCAGGGATGAGATTATAGATAGAATGATAGAGCTCTATGGTGAGTTGCTGTGATAGAAAAAGTTTCTGTGGTCATAACTGCTCATAACAGAAAAAAGTATCTAATGCAAGCCGTAAATTCTGTGCTAAACCAGGTAAACCCAGGTGTTAAAATAGAAATTGTTGTTGTCAAGAACTTTGTTGATGATGAAATAGATTCTCTTCTGAAAGAAGCAGAAGCTGTCAATATATATACAGATGAAGAGAGTTTTGGGAAGAAACTATCCATTGGGATTGATGCTTGTTCTGGAAACCTGATCTGTTTCCTCGATGATGATGACATGTTCAGTCCTGACAAGATTGCATTAGTAAGAAAGATTTTTGACGAACACAAAAGCGTATTATTCGTTCACAATGATATACATATCATTTCTGAGGATACGAAACACGAAACAGTTCATGCTGGTGAGAGAGAAACATTGAATTGCAAGGTATACAGTAGCGATAGATTAAGAGGAAGGGAATGGGGAAGAGTTCTATCTTCGAGGGCAGACTGGTATGTGTCATGTGTTTCCATGGAGGCAACGTTTGCGAAATCTATTTCTCAGATATTATATCATTCTAACAGAAGTTTGGATAAGATTCTGTTCCTTCTGAGTACCTGCCATGGATCCTCAATTTCAATCTGCAAAAATAGGCTTACAATGTATAGAAAGCATGAAAGTGTAACTGGATTAAAAACTAATGTTGAAGATTTCAGGAGCAGGAAATTAAAGTTTACCAAAGAGTCGATGGAAAATATAAGAAATGCTTACAGGGATT
>JAKAYJ010000063.1 GCA_021816385.1 Thermoplasmata archaeon | reverse complement strand
GGAAGGGCTTGGGCCGCCAGGGTCATCTTGAGGATAGCTACCAACACTAAGCGGGCCCAGTATAAGTCCATCTGATCTCGATATCTTGTCGATGGAATTCTTGGGGAGACTTGTTCCGTACTTTTTATAGGCATCCCATCCAATTTCTACGGGAACTATATTTACAGCAATGGAATCGCCACATGCACTGATGGCACTACGTAGAACCTTAAGGGCTGAATCAACGATTTCTGGGCCAATCCCATCCCCTCTGGCAACAGTGATATTGTAAATCTTTCCCCTATACTCTTCTATGAAAATCACCTTTTCCATTATATTTTGAGTTTTTCTTCAAGTCATCATCAAAGTATAAAGGATAAAAAACACACTCTGAAGACAGTCTTGTAAGTTTCGTATTGCACTCCTTCTCTGCTATGACTATGTTGTATTTGAAAAGTACGCTAATAGCTGGCTCATGGTGAATTTACACTGCACAACGCCACTGATTGTTATGCCGGATTCTCTCTGAATCTAGGTTCTACACATCTTATACAGCAGAAGGATCTATACCAAGCATGCTTTGTAAGTCAACTCCTGCAGTCTAATGGAAAATAATTACAGCTGGCCGATATATTATATATATTACAAAACCTTACCTTTATAAAATCATGACGTTTATAGAATATCATCATAACGGCATAGAATCCATAACCTCTTTTTTTCCGGTTCCCATAGAGCCATATTTCGCATCCCAAGTACGTTATGGAGGCTCTAGATGAGTACAGCTTCAGGCGGTAAGATAACAAAAAAGCAGATAGAATATATCGAAAGGGTGGTTGCTGGAAGGGAAAAGAGACAGAAGGCTCTCAACGAATACATTGCCGAAAAGAATTATGACAGCATTGAATCACTCTCACTTTCTGAGGCTTCCTCAGTTATTGATATGCTTAAGGGGATTCCTGACACATCCTCTGGTAGGCCAGAATCATCCCCCACGTCCAAGCAGCTTTCCTACATAAGGAGCCTGACAGAGTCCAGGGAAAGAAGCGAAGCAGCATCCAAATTTCTAAGGGAAAAGGGAAAAGAGTCCATAGATCTTCTAACGCTGGAAGAAGCCAGCGACTTGATAGACATGCTCAGGAACATTTCAGTTAACGCAAAAGAACTTCCTGGAGGAAGAAAGGCCACAGAGAAGCAGATAAAATACATAAAGTCACTTAGTTCGGAGAAGTCTGGTCTAGATGCCGTTAAAAAATATCTCTCCAGGATCGGGAAAAAGGAACTGGATGAGCTTGACAGCAGAGAGGCATCAGATCTTATCGATAAACTGAGGAGATAAAATGCTGTACAGAGATATTCAGGGCAAGTTGGACATGCAATTCGTTGTCTCCATTGAACAGAATCACCCCATCATTCCTGCTCTGGAGAAGGAGTTTGAGATCATTCCATTGAACACTCATCGACTAATAAACGATGAATCAATTGATCTTGTTGTGCCTGCTGTGGATAAGGGGAACACTGCAAACATGATCAAATCCATGAATCCATCTAGACTGGGCGACTTTTTCATAATAAGGATTCCAGCGGAAGAGATGAGCGTGTTATCTGATATATCCAGGAAAGTGCTTAGGGTTTCATCAGTTCTGCCTGGCGGACTTTACCTTCAGGGAGGAAAAATATTCACGAGCTTCAGGTTTCACTCCGCTGATCTCAAGACAATTTCCGTTATAATGGAAGATATCATCCAGATGAAGAACAAGATGAACGTGAGGTACCTTGGCCCCGGTAATGGGGGAATAGCTTTACTGGAAGAAATAAACAGAAGAATTAAACTTGGGGTCATATCGTATGAATATGTCGCCAAGATTTCCGAGGAATCTGACATAAGCAGCGACTCGCTGATGGAACTAAACTACGTCAGTGCAGAAAAAGACGGAAGGAAAGCCATTGTTTATTGTGATCCGAGTAATTCAAGAAAGATAAGCGGAACAGCCATTTACGCTCAGGACGGAATATACACAAGAAAGGTTAATCATCCGCTTGACGAAAGTATACTTGCACTTTCAAGCGAGAAGAAGATATCACGTGCGGCCTTTATCCAGAGATATTTGGGCGACAGGCTGAGGACCAGCCTTATCATTCCGAGATCCTTCATGCAGGAACAGCTGAGCGTCATTCTGGATGTGGCAAGGAAGAAGGATATGGAAGGCTTCCAGTTTGTTGCAGTAAGTGAATATAATCACGATGTATGGAACTGGATCTGACCCTCCTATATTGATGGATTATTTCGGATCGCTGCCTTCTTCTATCCATCTTTTGAACACGGGTCTCACGAGAAAAGCGAATATTGCAGATGCGATGAGCAATCCTGTTCCAAGAACGTACCACATGATTTCATATGAGCCAGTTATATCCCTTATTTCCCCGGAGAATGGTGTACCAATGATTGTTCCAAGGCCAAGAAACACAAGGCCTACTCCGGAATAGACACCGATGAGTTTCTTTGGCGCAATCTCGGAAACAACCATGACAAAGTTACTGTTCCAGGCCACGGCAGTTGCTCCAAGTAGGATTGTTACCACCAGTGTAACCATAAATATCCCGGAAGTGACAGAAAAAATAATTGTAAGAATGCCTGCAAGAAACATTATCAGACTGAGGGATGCAACTCTGTCCCTGCCAAACAGTGCTTCCCCACCCCGCATCCATATTATTCTTCCCAGAACCGCACCTACAAGAAGCAGCACAAGCATAATCTCTGCCTCATAGATCTTTACACCAACTGAATGAATGAAAGGCACATAATATGTGAGAATGGTCTGCTGTGCCCAGGAAAGAAAGGCTGCGTTTAAGCTTATGATCACAAGGATCCTGCTCTTCAATGCACTGGAGAACTCCTTAAAATAACCATTGATTGACAATTTCTCTGCTGCCGGTTTCTCCTTCCCTGAGAGAATGGCAAACAGGAAAGCAACAAGTGACATTGCAAGAAATGCGTACTCCAGTGTGTAACGGATGGCAATTGCGGAAAGTACCAGTGTGGACAAAGCTGCGCCTATGGGGACTCCCGATTGCTTGATTCCCATGGCCGTTGACTTATCCTTAAGAGAACTGTTCATAATTGCACTGTTTGTTGACGGCGTTATGATCCCGTAACCAAAGCCTATGACGTAGTATCCTAAAACTACTGTTAAATATAATTTCGCCTCGAATGCAATAAGTGACCCAACCGTTATGAAAAGAAAGGCAATCCTTATGGCATTGCGTGGTCCCAGGTGATCAACAAATATTCCAACAACAAAATTTACGGTGAGAGATCCTATGAAAAGTGCACTTGTTATGATGCCCAGCTCGGCAGAATTGATCGAGAACCTGACACTAATGAAATTAGACAATGGGGAATATGAAGAGTTTGTGAAATTTCCGAAGATCGTGAATAGAAGCATCTGCAGTGACATGGCGGAAATGCCAGCTCTGATTCCAGCTCGCAACAGTAAATCACCATCTTGAGAATCAGTTTCTCTTCCTTGCGTAGTATATCATCACTAATAGAACTGCCGCAACAGATACGCCTGCTGAAGTTATTATTATGCCCGTATCGGAGCTGGAAGACGATGCAACAATAACGTTATCGCTGTTGAGGTCTGCCGAAGATGAGATGCTTGTCCCATCCAGAGTGATGTTTATATTCAGTGACAGGACAAGGCCATATTCCTGCGAGAAGAACAGCGTCACATTTGATGCTGTGCAGTTTGTTCCGTTGTAATACTTCATGCAGGATGTGAATTCCGTTGCACTGTATTTTCCGACGTTAACGGTTACGGGAACATTCTCTGTTATGCGCTGATTGGTACAGTTGGGATCATTAACAATAATGGATTGTCCAAAAGGATTAACGGGACTGAACGCTACAGACTGAAAAATATCAGTTATATTATTGCCACATATGATGGGGAACGCCCTGTATGAATCGGAAAGAGAGGCGTTGCATGTGAAGTCATTGCCATTTATATCTTCATTTGTTGTAATCATCGTTCCATTCACACCCTGAACAGTAAACGTGAAAGCTTCTGGAGTATGGCTGTTTTCTCTCACGAAATAACTGGCATAACTCCCGCTGTGAAGGGTACTTCCACCGGCAATGGCTGAACCGGGAATGAATAGCAATGCAACCATTAAGAAGAGGAATAACTTCAATCTATAACCCATCGAAATAAAAAAACGGGATAAAAGCTTTAGGTGTTTTTACTAAAATTCAGGCCTTGAAAAATATTTCAATAAATCTTGGCCTGTATATGGATGCATTGGGTATTGTGTTGTAGCTTTTGCTGTTTGATATGGCATTTACGTTGTATGAAAGGATAATATGATTCAGTGACACGGACTGAACATGGGGACCGTATGTCCATACTGTGAACACCGACTGATATGAAGTGCATAATGACTCTTCTGGCGTGGTGTAAAGAAGGGTCTGGCAGGAATATGGCCCGGTGATGTTTTTTGAAAAGTAAGCATATATTTTCCCGTCGAAGGCTGAAAGAGGATAATCAGTGGCATCAGTGGTTATCAAAGCATAATGTTGGCATATCCTTGTCACACTATATCCATTTGTGACATAATCAAAAAACGGGGCAGCATCAGAGGAACTGTTAGACCATCCGTTACCGTTATAGTACTGCCAGTCTCCAAGCAATGAATTGCCGCTTACTTTAGCAAGATAGGCATCAGTGGTGTTGTTATAAATTCCGAAGATGTAGAGAGTTGAATTAGATGAACAGATCCACTGGTCCCACTGTATATTTCCTGATTGCAGTTCGCGTATACCTTCAATGGAGAGGTTGTCAAGGTAAAGGCATGCAAGATATGTTCCATGAAACCCATAAGAACTGGAAAAATCGCCCATCAGTATCTGTATGGTATTGCCGGATATAATGGCGGGACCCGGCCAGAACCAGCAGGAGGGGTTCTGTGGATATATGTATGCATCATTCTGCCCATCCCTGTTTCCGATCAGCGTTTTGTAAAATGTTCCGTTTCTCTCAAGAACAATACTGTTGTGAATATAAGGGGAACTCTGGTTCCTTGTATCGTTGTTCGCATTGAATCCGTACCACAGATAGGTATCATCGAACAACCACATGACAGTGCCGTTTGGAAGTGCGAGTGAATAGGTTCCGTCAGAGCCTGTCCATCCCTTTCCACTTTCGCCATAATTCCATAGAGCATTATCGTATGCTGTACAGTTAATGACCCTGCATGGTTCAATGGACGTTGATGGTAGATGAACCACATGGCTTAGAATGGAACTGTTGGTGGAATTTGCAACTGCAAAGACAATGATCAGCAGTATGAAAATAACAATGATTGCACCAGTTGCCTTTAAAACACCCATTATAAACCAATCCGTAATTATATAAAAAAATTTCTTGCAATCTTATCTGGATATGGGGCTCCGGTAAAACTGAAACTGTTGACATGGGAGATACACTAACCTGCTGTCCTATGTAATCAGTCACTGGAAAAACATCTTATTTTCGTAATTGAAGCAAAAGCTGTCTCATTATTACCATGAGCAAACAGAACAGTTTTATTTGAGGTCAAAATGTATGAGAATGGCTGAATTCAAGTGCTACGAGTGTAATGGAAAGGTAATAACAGGGGACAAATTCACGTTTACAAAGAAGGGTGCAGTTCATTCCAGCTGTTTCATAGCCGCAAGGAGGAAAGAGGTAGGCAACGAAAAGGAGAACGAGCTCATGATTTTATCCACACTCCTCGATCACCAGCTCACCTATCTGCTGAATCTCCTCAGTCTGAAAACAGATAATGACAATATTTCTCGGATAATAAAGGAAGCATACAAGAACATAGAGAAAGACGCTGGTGAAACCACCAGAGCCATAAATTCTCTTTAATCATGAACCAACCCTTATTTTTCTGTATGAAAGTATTGAGAAACTGAAAAACACCAGCATGAGAAGAAATAACTCAAGTACCGTTACTATGGAGCTTGAAGTTACTGTTGTTAGCATTGAGGAGCGTATGACGTTCACGATCATACTCAGGGGATTGAACTCGGAAATACCCCTGAGCCACACCGGCGTGCTTGAAGTAATTGGGTAAAATGCAGTGCTGGCAAAATCAAGGAAAAAGAAGAGAACGATTGTGATCGTATTGTAAGCCTGCATGGATTTTGCGAACACGGAGATTATGAGGAATAGTGATGTGAAGAAGATCGTTCCCATGACAAGTGCAAGGATGAGGTAAGGTGTTGTTTCAATGCTTATTATAAATGATGCGTGTATGGAGATAGCAAATGCAAGCATTATCAAACTGCCTCCCAGTGAAAAGATAACTGATACGATCATTATTCCAAGAAGGTAATCGGCCCTCCTGAAGGGGCCCACCATGAGTTGCTCGAACATCCCCCACCTCCTGTCGGACCAAAGGAGGCTCCCCCCTATGTTGCCTGCTGTTAATGCCTGCATTCCTATGATTCCAGGGGCAAGAAAAGATGTGTAAGAAACATCTATGCCATTAAGTTCCACGCCAGGTATTATCCCCTGAAACATAAGACCAAGAACAAAGAAATAAAGTGCCGGTAATCCCAGCAGAAACGTAAGCGTTCCTGGGTCAACGTTTACCTTGATGTTTCTTATGGTCAATCTTATAAAAGCAGGCAGGCTCATCCCTTAACCACCTCAAGAAAAACATCGTCAAGGGATGGGTTATCAGAATTGATTGTTTCAATTTCCACACTGATCCTGTTCATATATTGTATGAATTGCGGAAGGACCTTCCCCATGTTTCTGAGGATCATTTCTATCCTTCTGTCCCCAACCTGAAACGTGTGAATACTGTCAAACTGAGAAAGATAGACCTCGATATTTTTCTTGAACTCATCTGTTAGGTCTGTTTCAAGAACGATCTCAACCTT
>JAKAYJ010000062.1 GCA_021816385.1 Thermoplasmata archaeon | reverse complement strand
TGGTTTCAGCCTGATGATCAAGTAGTGCGAGGGATGGGATTTGAACCCACGAACGCCTACGCGACTGAATCTTAAGTCCAGCACCTTTGGCCAAGCTCAGCAACCCTCGCTTAAATTCCGTAGTTCATAATGGATAAAATAGATTTTCATATTAAGCCAATCTGATTTATATATTCTTAATACATTCATGATTATGGTGTTTCAGGGAGGTCTTCCAGATAACGGGGAGATAATTAATTTTGAAATAGAAGAAGAACCCAAATGGGTAAAGGTAAAGCTGGAAGATGGTTCTGTAATCCAGATTAAGATGGAAATCGTTGCAATAATGAAAGGTGGCAATGATCCAAATACGGGGCTTCCAATTTATATGGTTCAGGCAACCAACATTATTAGAATGAATCAGGTTCCTAAGGAATTGATCAAGAAAAATCCAGCAAAGGAAAAAGGGGCGGATGGAACACTTTACAGATAAAAAGAATAAAAACATAGATCTTCTGGATGAAAAGATCCTTGAATTGCTTCGAATAAACAGCAGGTTTACCAACAAGGCTATCGCAACTGTCATTAATGTTTCAGAAGGTACCGTTAGAAGGAGGATAAAGAACCTTCAGGAAAGGAAAGTAATAAGCAGGTTTACCATAGAAACAACAGAAATGAAGGAGGCCATCATCCTTTCCAGGTACGATCCTTCCAGCAAGTCCAATATATTGCAGGAACTGAAGAGGATATCAGCGAAGGTTTACGAGGTTGCTGGAAAATCGGATATGGCAATAATGGTTTCGTACAGGAACCTCATTGAACTGAATGAATTTATAGACAGGATAAGGGAGATTAGAGGGATAAAGAATACAGAAACAATGATAAGACTGAAATGATCTATCCTTCTTATAATAGCCTGTGCCAATAATTGAGATATGATTAAATACCTTTTTTTGATTTACAGCATAAGTGATTCGCAATGTCAGAAGAAAATAACATCATTTACGTAGGAAAAAAGCCGACAATGAATTATGTGCTAGCTGTAGTTACCCAGTTCAACACCAACAATGTGGAAAAAATAGTAATAAAGGCTAGAGGAAAATCCATAAGCAAGGCCGTGGATATAGCAGAAATTACCAAGAACAAATTCATGCCAAATGCAAAGTACTCAGACATACATATCGAAACAGAGAAAGTCGAGGGAGAACGGGGAGAATCAAATGTTTCCTCTATCGAGATAACGCTCTCAAAATGATTTTTTCTCTTAATATATAAATACTTTTCACAAAAAATTCTTAAAAAGGTTAAATTGCTCCCAAGTGATATGGTATTGTTGATTCAATGTCAGAAGTTCTAAAAATCAGTGTTGATCTGAGTGGCAAACTGGATCTGATTAACAAAAGACTCTCAGAAGTCCTGAAGACGGACAATGAGAAATTGAACGAGATGTCAAATTATACAGTATCCTCAGGCGGAAAGAGACTCAGGCCACTGATTGTCCTGCTTGTTTATGAATTAAGCACCACAAAGCCGGTAGAAAATGCACTCGACCTGGCAGTCGCTTACGAGATAATGCACAGTGCCAGCCTGATCCACGATGATATAATTGATGAAGCTGAAGAGAGGAGGGGCATGCCTTCGCTTCATAAAAAATATGGTCTAGGGGATGCAATAGTAACAGGTGATTACATGTTCTCAGTTGCTTACAGGATTGGAGCCACATATGGGATTGATGTTTCCAATGTTGTGGCAAAGGCGGCTCAAAGGCTTGCAGAAGGACAGATAGAGGAATCCATGAATCTCGGGAATTTTGAAATCACTGAGGATACTTATTTCAATATTATAACTAACAAGACGGCATACTTCTTTGCAGCGGGGGCTAAAACTGCTGCAATGGTTGCGGGGTCATCGAGAGAAGACCAGAATAACATGTTCAATTTTGCCTTCAATGTGGGAATGGCCTTTCAGATTGCAGATGATATTCTGGACATTGTGGGAAAGGAGGAGATCATCGGCAAGACTCCGTTCACAGACATGAAGCACAGTGCTCTTACGCTGCCTATGATTTATGCGCTGAAGAATGGAAACGAGGCTGGGAAGAGACATCTGAAAAGCGTTTTGAAGGGGAGAGAGACAGATCCGGAAAGCATTCAAAAGGCAAAACAGTTCCTAATTGATTCAGGTTCTGTGGATTATTCAATAGAAAAGGCCAAGAAATTTATTGACATGGCAATTGAATCTGAAAAGACGGCAAAGATCAGCCCGAATCTTCAGACATTGTTTGAGATTGCATATAGCGTAATAAGCAGGATAAGGGTTTAAAATGGTAAGAATATTATTGTATACTGGAAAAGGTGGGGTAGGTAAAACAAGCGTTTCGGCAGCAACAGGCATAGAACTGGCAAAAAGAGGATTGAAGACCCTCGTTATTTCAACAGATCCGGCTCACAGCCTGAGAGATGCGTTTAAGAGAAACATAGGAAGCGAGCCTGTTGAGGTCAGTAAGAATCTCTTTCTTCAGGAGATCAGTGTCACAGAGGCAATAAAGAAGTACTGGGATAACCTAAAACTATATCTTACAGCACTAATGAGATCACAGGGTGTGGACGGTATTGCGGCTGAAGAAATAGCGACCATGCCAGGTTTTGATGAGGCAACCGAACTACTTTACATAAGGGAATACGCAAATGACAAGAGGTTTGACGTAGTAGTGATGGATACAGCACCCACGGGAGAATCTCTTAAATTACTGTCATTTCCGGAAGCTTTTTCATGGTACATGGAGAGGATATTCCCCATAAGCAGGAAAACGGCAAAGATAATGCGTCCTCTTATGAAGCCTTTCCTTGGTGTCCCTATTCCTGATGACAAGGTTTTTGGAAGTATTGAGGAGCTCTATTCCCAGATGAGGGAAGTGAAAGAAATACTCTCAGATCCTCAGACGACAACAATAAGACTGGTATGCAACCCTGACAGGATGTCATTCAATGAGACAAAGAGAGCTTTCACGTATCTATTAATGTACGGGTATAACGTGGATAGCGTGATTGTGAACAAGATTTATGCAGATGATACGGGTGAATTTCTGAAAAAGTGGAGGGAATCCCAGACAGAAGTCCTGGAAGAGATCGAAACTGCATTCGCTGATCTCAAAATTATGAAGATCCCCATGAGTGCAAACGAACCTACCGGACAGAAACTGCTCGAGGAAATGGGAAAGAAACTGTATGAGGATGTTGATCCATTAAGTATAATGAGCAGTATCATACCTCCAGTACAGTTCATAAGTGAAGATGATCATAAAATGGTAAAGATAAGGATACCATTTGCTGACAAGAAGAACACCCAGTTGCATAACAGGGGAGGTGAGCTCGTGGTACAGATAGATAACTGGAGAAGAGTCTTCTTCCTGCCACAGAGCATGAGTGATCTCAACCCTACTAACGCAGAGTTTAATAAGGGCTTTCTCAATATAGAGATGAGTTAAATGGTAGAGAAAACAATTGGCGGAAAAAACGGGAAAATACACTTTGAATTTGATCTTGAACTCCCGGGACTGAAAGAGTCTGCCGAGGATTTCCTTTCATTCATGAAAGCTGCGGCAGATGAGATGGTTGATGTAGGAAGGAAAGTCGCTTCAAAGGGAAACACTGAAAAGAGAGAGATAAAGAAAATAAATATTAAATAATTTTTAAACAACCACTATTCATATTAACATTGTATTAATTACCTGATCATGGTTGATTTGGAGAGGATTAAGAAGGATACTTTTGAAAAGCTTGGTCTGTCTGATAGTAATTCGGGTGTGTTTTATGGGAAATGGGAAAAATTTTCTGAAAAGGATGCCATCACTGTAAAGAGCCCAATAAATGGAGCGCTACTGGGAAAGGTTTCAGTTGCCAATCCTGATACTTACGACAAAACAGTTTCATCATTGCGAAAGGCATTTTCAGAGTGGAGCGACGTTCCGGGACCCAAAAGAGGTCTCCTCATTAAGAAAATCTCAGACGCACTCTCCGAGAAAAAGGAACTTCTGGGAAGGATTGTTTCACTGGAAGTTGGAAAAACCAACGTTGAGGGACAGGGTGAAATCCAGGAAATGATAGACGTTGGATACTATGCAACAGGACTGGGCAGGCAGATATATGGAAATACCATAGCCAGCGAAAGACCAGAGCATGTACTTTATGAGAAGTTCCTTCCACTTGGTGTTGTAGGAGTCATAACAGCATTCAACTTCCCATCTGCAGTATGGTCATGGAACTCATTTTTAGCTGCAACTGTAGGAGACACTGTCTTATGGAAACCATCATCAAAGGCTGCCCTGACTTCGGTTGCTGTAATGAATGTAATAGGAAAAGTTCTGGAAAAAGAGAACTACCCAAATATATTTGGTCTTGTAAATGGCAGAGGATCAAGCATAGGTGAGTTGCTGTCAAAGGATGAGAGGATTCCACTCGTTTCCTTTACAGGTTCTGTTAAAACAGGAAGGCATATCTCATCAGTTGTTTCAGGCAGATTCGGCAGGACAATACTTGAACTTGGAGGGAACAACTGCGCAATAGTCAGCGAGAAGGCAGACATGGATATTGCACTGAAAGGTGTTGGATTCGGGGCACTTGCCACAGCGGGCCAGAGATGTACAAGCACAAGAAGGGCCGTTGTCAGCGAGAAGATATACGAGGACTTCAAGAAGAGGCTTATTGAGGCTTACAGGAAAGCCAGAATTGGTAATCCACTTGAGAATGGAGTGCTTGTAGGACCCCTGATAGATGAGGATGCTGTGGTGAACTATGAGAAGGCTATAGTGAAGGCGGTTGAACAGGGAGGAAAGGTCCTGACAGGAGGAAAGAGACATAAAGGTGAGAGCAACGGCTATTATGTGGAACCAACAATAATAGAAGCCAAGAAGGGCATGGAAATCACGAAAGAGGAAACCTTTGCACCTATCCTCTACCTCTTCAAGTATTCCAATCTGAAAGAAGCCATTGAAATTCACAATGGTGTTCCTCAGGGACTCTCATCGGCAATGTTCACAACAGATCTGAGGGAGGAGGAAATTTTCCTCTCATCAAAGGGGTCTGACTGCGGTATAGCAAACATTAATACAAGCACTGCAGGTGCTGAAATTGGTGGTGCATTTGGTGGCGAGAAAGATACAGGTGGAGGAAGAGAATCAGGCAGTGATGCATGGAAGGCATATACGAGAAGAATCACCATAACGAAGAATTATGGTAATGAGTTGCCACTTTCTCAGGGAGTCACTTTTGACCTCTGATTAAACAGGATTTTTTTACTGCAAATCTTTTTTTTCTTTTTTTTCTAATTTATTAATCGAGTTATAACATGAACTGTTGCACATAAACTTCAATATAAATTTGATAGTGTGTAATATATTACCTTTTTGTGAAATTTATATAATTGACAAGATTATAATATAAAAACCCATGAATTGTTCATTTTCCTAATGAAAATTTTATCATATAAAAAAATTACCGAAACCACTTAAATAATATGAACCATTAATGAAGGTATTATGTTCGAAAAGACCTCCAGAGATTCAGGTGGCACTAAGAACGAATTGAAAAAGGGATCTGTTGGTACATGGCAGGGAGCATTTTACTCGCTCGCCCAGGTAGGGCCAGCGGCGGATATTGCCATACTCCTGATAGGTACATTCAGGGATGTTGGTTTCAGGTCAGTAACAGCAGTACTGGTTGCATGGCTGATATATGGGTTGTGGATGATCACACCGTATGAATTCTCAAAGTTGAGATCCAACGCTGGTGGGTATTATGCTTATGCGGCTGCATCAACAAAGAGTGGTTTTTATGGTCCTGCAACGGCATTTTCATGGCTGTATGAGAACCTAACTTCCTCAGCATTCGCAGTTCTTGGAATATCATCATTCCTGTTTCTGCTATCATCTGAGATATCATCGCTGAAATATCTCTGGGTGGTGTTTGCCATAGGGATGATTGTTTACGTAACAGTAATTCCATATCTTGGAATTAGACCTTCCGTTCAGTATACATTCATAACTGGTTTTGCAGAGGTTATGTTCCTTTTCATTGCATCAATCATAATAATCATAGAGGTTGGACCAGGGAACTCTTTCGTACCATTTACATTACCTTTCAGCATAGTACCGGTATTTTTCCTATCCATGATTTTCTCCATAAGCGATTTTACAGGTATCGGTATTTCTACGACAATATCGGAGGAAATAGAGGAGCCAAAGAAGAAGATAAAGAATTCTCTTCTTCTCTCATACCTGTTTTCAGGACTTGCACTGATTCCTGCAACATATGCACTGACCGTGGGATGGGGGATATCCGGCATTAAAGGATTCGCAGGGGCCAATGATCCTGGCCTGATTGTCTTCGAAAGGTATCTGGGACCAATTGGCGGGATACTTCTTGTAATATTTACAATAAACAGTTATCTCTCCAATGGTGTTGCAAAGACCAACGCTGTCAGCAGGGTATGGTTTTCTGCCAGCAGGGACAAGATCATATTCCCGAAATCATTCTCTGAGGTACATAAGAAATACAAGAGCCCGCACAAGGCAATAAGAGCGTATATGATCCTTATGCTTGTTATCAACCTTCTCTTTGGTTTCCTTTTCGGTCCAAAGACGGGAGCACTCATATTGCTGACAGGTTCAGGAATAGGAATAATTTTCACCCATATCTATGCAAACATTAGCCTGACACTATATACAAGAACACAGAAAGTTTTCAAGTGGCTGGTACATGGACTGATTCCAATCGCTTCCTCAATCATAGCCGGTGTTGTTATCTTTTACACCGTTCAACAGGATATCCTCGCGCAGATACTATCACCATCCTTTGATAACTTTGCCTATGCAACTTCTGCTGTAGTCGGAGTGATCTGGTCATTTGTGTTTGCAATCGTAATTTCATTCTACTATGTTAGAAAAAAGCCAAAGATTGCAACTGCAGCCGGAACATACGATGCAGATCATATAAAAATTACATGGGATAAGTGATCCCATAAATCCATAATTTTA
>JAKAYJ010000061.1 GCA_021816385.1 Thermoplasmata archaeon | reverse complement strand
CGATCTATAATTGTATCCTGTTTTCAGCCCAATTCCAATGGATGTGCCTACTATTGCCATTATGAGAGAAAGTGGGATCCTGGCAAATGTTGCAATAATAAACATGACTATTGATACACCAAGCACTATGAGAATCAGGTTGCTCCTTTCTGGCATAATAAGGAACAGAGAGTTTGATAGAAATCTTCCTTCTGTGATCAGCCCTATTGAAAAACCTGCTGCCCCTAAAGTTAGTCCAAAGTTTCTTGAAACTATGCGGGAGCCAATAATGGTTCCAACTGCTGCTGAAATATTGTTACCTGAGACTACTGCACTCAGTATTCCAACAAGTGCAATTGCAATATAAAGAGAGATCATCTTGATACTGAAAGCATTGTGTTGAGAACAAGATCAGAAATATCCTCACAGTTATCAAGAAGGTCATCAAGAGTGTGAACTATGGAATTTATGTGATTGAACATAAGGTATGATATACTCTCGGATGTCCTGTAAAGTCTATCTATTATCCCATCCTTTATTTCATCCACTTTTTCTTCCATTTCCTGTATGTTACCCCTCACTTCCTTGACCTGATCGATATCTGCCACCTCAAGCATCTTATTTACCTTGCCTATAGCCTCAAGATTTATTTCCAGAATAGTTATGAAATTTGTATAAAAGCCCTTTATAGGCTCCATGTGGAATCCATTTGCAATGAAACTATCCTTTGCCCTTGACATTTCCCTTGCAATCCAGTAAGTCTTATCGATTATATCATCAAACTTCTCTATAAGAGTTAGGAAATTGTCCATCAGGGTTGATCCTATTGCCCCTGAAGTAATATCCCTCTTCAGATTCAGTGTAATTTCATCTGCTTCTTTTTCATTCAATCCAATTTTCTTAACCATATTCTGAATATCGTTTTCCGGTTTCTCAAAGATTTCCATGAGCAGGTTTGAATTTTCCTGTGCCAGTGAGAGATACTTTTCCATATTCATAAGAGACTGTCTTTCCCCTATGACCATAAGTTTCTTCAGAAAGTGGTAATTTACCATTCTAGGACATTGCAATCCCATATTTAAAAATTTTTAGTATATAAAGAAACATATATAGATATATATAGAAACTATATCATTTTTTATATAGCTTCCAGTTATCTTTGCATTAGAAGGTAATAATTATTCCGCCAGATACCTTCTGGTTGCAGAATGTTACAGTGATAGATTCTTTACATCCATCTGGGAAAGATTTGCCTTCACACTGTAAAAATCCCATTTTATAATTGATCTTGCTTCATCAATATTCAGGGATGAGTCCCTGGGCCTTCTGGCAACCTGCCCTGAAAATTCCTGGCTTTCTATAATTTTTGTAGAATCAAGCTTGAAAAAATCTGCAATCCTGAGCGCAAATTCCTTTCTTGATATCCTTTCACCACTTATATTTATCTTACCACTGAAGTTATTCTTAATAAGTTCAGATGCAGCCCTGGCCAAATTTTTGGAGTGTATTGGGGAGTAATAGGAATCAATTACCCTGACCTCCTTTCCCTCCTTCAACCTTTTGTATACCACTACCGGAAAATTATTCTTAACACCATAAACCCCTGATGTTCTGACTATCAGGTGGTTGGGGACCGATTCAACTGCCATGTCACCCATTATTTTGCTCATGCCATAATAATTTATGGGGTCTGGTACAGAATCCTCTGAATAATTTCCTGTTTCACCATTAAAAACAAAGTCTGTTGAGAAATGAATGAACCGTATGTTATTCTTGATAGCGTACATTGCCATGACAGAAGGCGATACTGCGTTTATGTTATATGCCCTTTCCCTGTTAGTCTGGCAGGCATCCACATCTGTCATGGCTGCACAGTTTATGATCACTGCAGGTTTAATTCTATCTAGAGCCTCGTATACCTTTGATGGATTCTCGAGATTCAGTAATTTTCTTTCTGATGGTACAACATCGTCGAAAAGTTTCACCATTTCTGCTCCAAGCTGGCCTGTAGACCCTGTTATTAAAATTTTCATTTAGAGTTCCACCTTTGAGTCACGTCCAAGAACCAGTTTTGTTCTCCTCGTCTTGGAATTGCCTGATTTGATTGAACATGAGGGGCCGATTATGCTTTCATATATTATCCTGCCATCTTCAAACTCCACCTTGCAGTTTTCCATTATTATTGAATTCTCTATATCAATACCCTTTATCGTGCAACCGTCACCTATGCTAGTATATGGACCGATAAATGAATTGACTATGCTGACGTTATTTCCGATATAGCATGGACCGAGTATTTTTGTGGCAGAGTCAATAACCAGATTTGTACCCATCTCAACCCTTCCCTTGATATTCCGATTTTCCATATCGTTGTTACCCTTCATGCCCTCCAGAACGAGCATGTTGCAGTCGATGAAATCTTCCACTGTACCAGTGTCCTTGAACCATCCCTTTATTATCTTATAACCTATCTTCTTCCCATCGAGGATCATGGATTGCAGTGCTTCCATTATTTCATATTCACCTCTTGCTGATGGTACCAGTTTTTCTATGTAACCATAAACAGAGCTTCTGAGAAAATAGATTCCAGTAACAGCAAGATTACTCTTTGAATCCTTTGGCTTTTCCCTTAAATTGGTTATCAGGTTTCCCTTTACTTCTGCAACACCGTACTTGGATGGGTCCTTGACCTGTACAAGAATGAGGAATGCGTCAAATTTTTCCTTTTGAAATTTTTCGTAGGATTCAGTGAGATCATCCTGGATCACGTTGTCTCCAAGATAAACCAGAAAGTCATCATCCTTTGTTATATTCCTGCACAGTGATATGGCATGGGCAATACCCAGGGGCTTTTCCTGAAAAACATATTCTATGGATGAATTCCACTTCGATCCATCTCCATAATATTTCTTTACCTCTTCTCCACCTATCTTGCCGATGACTATTCCTATTTCTTTAATTCCAATATCAATCATCTGCAGGAGACCATATTCACTTGTAGGTTTTCCCGCTATCGTTAGGAGCTGTTTAACATCGGAGTATGTGAGTGGCCTGAGTCTTGTCCCGGTGCCTCCGTGAAGGATTATTCCTTTCATCGCTTCATAATATTCAATAAAGTTATTACTGTTTCTATTTTCAAGGTAAATGGATATCCAGCTCAAAGAGATAAAGTAATGCGGGAAACAAACTAGAAATAAATTAATAACAGTTTTCACTTAGAGAGATCGTCGTAGAATTGAATATGTCAGATTTTTTTGAAGATGTTGTCAAGAAAAGCATGTACAGAGATATATCGGTAAATATAAGAAATGGATTGCCAAATACTTCCATAATTTCACTTTTCGCATACTCTGAGGTACTTGGGGCAATGGGGAGAATAATAAATGGTGAAGCTGAAAACATTGTGTTTGGGACTGGGCAGTCAAACAAGAATTTTCAGTCATATCTTAGCTTTGCAGGCAAGGCCTATTCAAGGGTCAATGCAAAGGAGGCCTATCGAGTTATAAGGGGAGGGATAATTCACAGATATTTCATAGGGAGATCTGCAATGGTTGTTATTAATCCGGAGGATCCCATGGGAACATTAAACTACATTGGTGAATGCCCCATAAGGATAACTGAAGCCGAGGTTTATTTCAATATTAACCATTACTTCAGGGACATGAAAATTACGGTAAACAGGATAAGAAGAAAGATGAAAAGACAGAGACTTGAGAATCTTGAAATTGCTAGGAGCTTCAACCAGACAAGATTTGTCTTCCTACATAATGAAATTAATAATTCCTGAGCCAAATATCTATTCAGGCGAACTCTTTCTGATTTCATTCAGGGCTTCCCTGTCCCTGCAATAAAGGTAAGGAGCAAGATCCAGCGATGGGGGAGACTTTTCCAGTGTTTTTGAATATACATTTCTCAGATTCCTGTCTACAACTGAACAGTATCCTTTCCATGTTACACCTAGTGATTCGACGAATTCTTTCTCTATACCTGTGGCCTTTTCATGTGCGTATGGATACTCAAATTTTTCATCAGATAACCACTTTTCCGGCAGCTCGTGGTGATAGCCTATTGTCAACATTGTGTTGATTTTCCTGTTCTCAACCTCAATTTCTTCTGGAAAATGCTCATCCAGAAAGATTGTGCTCCCATCCAGTGAGTATCCTCCTGTATATTTTATGTCAAAGTCATGGCTAGCCTTCACGTCCTTGGCCGATTTCATTATCTTAACTTTTCCAATTTGAATGCCGTTATGATAAACATAACTCCCTCTTACCTCAAGTAATTCTCCATCTTTCAATGGTTCACCTGATTCGAATTTAATCAAGGCTGGTTCCCTGAATTCGATTGCTATTATTTCCTTGAGCCCATTTTCGAAAGTTTTCTCTTCCCTTGTTATGATTTTGAATTCATCTTTCATTGAATCACATAGACTGGGTGGATTAAAGTTTTACTTATATACTGCTGATGTTATAAATTTTAGGATTACCTGTAATCATAAGATATGAGAAAAATAAGAAATATATAAGGAAAATCTCTGTTATCATGAATCAACAGACCTTCATCAAACTGGATGGAAAATATCAAAAAAACACGAAAATAAAGGGACCGTTGAATATCAAAGGCACCCATATTACTCCAGGTAATTTTCTCTTGGAATGTTGTTCATGCCAGAGGTTTTAGGATGGACAAACTAAGTGTTGGCGTTTTGGGATGCACCGGTCTGGTAGGTGAGACCTTTCTTAAACTTCTGGAAAAGCATCCATGGTTCAGAGTCGATGGGATCTATGCTTCCAGGAATTCCGCTGGACTATCAATAAAATCTGGACCTGATGAAAATGAAGAAATGACGGTTCATGAATCTACCGTTGAGAATATAGTCAACGGAAAGCATGATATGGTATTCAGTGCAATCAGTGACCTGAATGCTGGACCCATAGAGCTGGAACTTTCAAAACTCGGTCAGAGAGTATTTACCAATGCTTCTGCAAACAGGTTAAACAAAGATATTCCTCTGGTAGTTCCAGAGATAAACAGTGAGCATTTCAATATGATCACAGACAATCATGGATATATAGTTGCTAATGGGAACTGCAGTACAATAGGGTTAAGTCTCGGGATTGATCCTATTTTTGATCTGAATCCACAGCATTTAACTGTAACTACACTTCAATCAATCAGCGGTGCCGGTTATCCTGGTATTCCATCAATGGATATTCTGGGCAACGTCATTCCTTTCATAAATGGTGAGGAAAGAAAACTCGAAAATGAAACGAAGAAAATTTTTGGAAAGTTCAGTGATGGAAAAATTCATGAATCGAAACTGAACATTAGTGCAACAGCAACAAGAGTCCCGGTGAGGATCGGACATGTGATTTCAGCTACTGTTGAAGTGAAGGAAGAAGTTGGAGAAGAATTAGTACTGAATAAGTTCAAAAAATATGGTAATGGCTCCCTGGTGGGAAAGTTTCCTTCTCTGCCCAGGCAAAGCATCCTGTTTTTGCCCGGTAGTGACAGGCCCCAACCTCTTATGGATTCAGGTTCAGATGATTTAATGAAAGAAATGCAGGTAAAGGTTGGCAGGATAAGGGTCTCCGGGAATTATATCTCACTGATAATTCTGGTGAACAATCTGGTGAGAGGGGCAGCAGGTGCCTCGATCTTGAATGCGGAGATAGTCGCAAAGACATGGGGAATGATCTCATGAGTTTCAGGGTCATGAAAGTTGGAGGTTCCTGTCTTACAGACATAGATTCCCTAAATCAGCTCACTAAGATATCAGAACTCTGGCCGTTTAATGTAATAGTGGTGAGTGCTTTCAAGGGTGTGACCGATGCACTCTATGATGCTTATTTTGGTTCCCATCGATCGGAATATGTATCTGGGCTTATTAGAGAGTTTTCTAAAGAGTTGTCTAAAAAGAAACTTGGAACGGAAGATATCCTGTTTAAAAGGATACTGTCAATGATTAGGTTCTCAGATGTTGATGATTTTATAGAAAAAATAGATGAATGCACCCTGGATTTTTATGTATCACTCGGAGAGCAAATCTCAGGAGCCATCTGCACCATATATCTAGAAGATAATCATGATGCAATTTACATGGATTCAATAGATACAGGGATATTTATCAGGAAGGTAGATGATGTGAATAAAATTGACCTCGACAGATCAGTAAACCTTCACAGTGAAAAATTAGAAGAATTTCTTGGCAAAAAAACCATAGTAACAACTGGGTTCTATGGACTAAATGAATCTGGAAATATTGCCATAGCAGGGAGGAATAGCAGTGATTATGTGGCCTCAGTCCTTGCAGTCAAATTCAGGGCAGATGTTCTTGTTTTGTTCAAGGATGTGGATGGGATCTATCAAGCTGATCCTAAGATAGAACATTTGATAAGCCCCATCAGGGAGATGAACTATGAACAGGCAATGAGATACTCTATGGAGGGGGCGATCATTCATCCTGATGCAGTTAGGATATGCAGTGAAAATGATATTAAAATTCATGTAATGGGATACAACAGTCTTAAAATTGGTACCAGCATAGGACGATATGGTTCCATAACAGATAATTTATTCTTTCCAGAAACCATTTAAAAGCAGATTTTCTTCTTTTCTAGAATTGAAGAGAATTAACATACTCGTTTATTCAAACCTTTGAATGAAACATGTTGATCTTCAACACTTGTGCCCTGATTAATTAAAAGGCAGATTGCCACCGAATCTTTTGTTTCTCAAGTAAAACCAAGCTCTATTCCTCAGATATAATTGCCAGGTACACATAAAACTTATTCTGAATGTGGACTAAATAATAATTTGTCATATGCTTTTGACACTTTTTCATTTTATCGGACAATGAAGCTTTACTGTAGCTTCTTATACTATTACAATACCTTAACTATATCCTAAAAATAATTTCGGTTTAAAGTTCTCTTTGAAATCCACTTTTTAACAGAAATTCAGAAACTATCATGTACCCTCTTCGTATGTAAAGGTCCCGTTCCTCTTTATTGAGAGGTTCCAAAAAATCTGCGTATAATACTGGTCCCTCTGATCTTTCGTTCGAAAACTTTTCGCTTATTTTTTTCAGGGATT
>JAKAYJ010000060.1 GCA_021816385.1 Thermoplasmata archaeon | reverse complement strand
AAAGATCCTTCAGGAGGGGGGGGGAAATGCACTCCAGTCGATTGCATCCTTTGCAAATGCAAGTGGAACATTAATTGCATTTGTCCTGTATTTTTCCTTCAGCGCTTCTTCAAGAAGGGCACTCATGCAGTAAGATGGCTATACCATGAATGAATGCAGTGCTTACAAGGCATGTTCAGAATGCGGCGTTTTTAAAAATCCTCTATAATTATTTTATTTAGGTCCACCTATCAAATTTTTTGTTAAGTCTTTTCATATACGCTTAATTTTTAGAATAAAGAGATTTAATCTCTTTGCATCAAAAATTCAACCCAATTTTGTACTCGCAAAATTAGTAATATCCTGATTCAACGATATATATTTTTAATGATATTTAAGATAAAATTGTACTGGGACAATAAAATATAATATATGTCTAGTAGCGTCACTAGAATTTAATTAGCACGCAGGGGGGTGTTTGTTATAGTTGAGTCAGATGTTGAAAGTGTAGCACGCAATATAAAGTCTCCATACGGGACATATAGTTTGCTCAAGGATAAAAATGGCAGACAGTATAGAGTTGGAGAAAGTCCAGGAGATATAACCAAGAGGGTTCTTGGATACAGGATTAGCAGGAGGGTCATGGTTCTCGGGGCTTGGATGTGCTTCTTCTTTGGGAGCGTCCTGGAATATGGTTGGGGGTCCGCTTCAACCTTAGTAATATCTCATTATGGATGGACGACGGTAGAAGGCTTCTTCAATTACACCGTTTACGTTTTGTTCGAGGCAACAGTTGCAGCGTACATATTCTCTCGTTTGAGGGAAAAGGGTCTCCTTTCTTTAAGGAGAATGTTATGGTTGGGGGCTGCCCTACTCATTATCTCTTACATATTCTTTGCAAACGCATTCGCCGCATGGATCTCCTACGTTGGCTATGCAATGATTGGTGGACTTGCTTCAGGTCTTGCGTATGCCGCTGGAGGGGGTGTAATATCAAAGTGGTTCCCAGACAAAAGGGGATGGAGACTAGGCCTAGCAAATGGTGCATGGGCTTACGGAGCCGTTCCATTCATTATAATATACACAGACCCTAAACTGTTTTATGCCGCTGACTTTCAGTTTATTCTATATCTTACAGGCACTATTATCGCAATCGGTCTTTTCATTGCGTCATTTCTTGTATGTGATGCTCCAAAGAACTGGTGGCCAGCAGAGGTTGATCCAATTGCCGTAGCAAATGGAAGATCTAAGTCCAGGGAACTCAAGGCTAATCCTCCTGCAGTTGCTCAGTTTACGACTCAGGAGTTCTTTGCAACCAGGCAGGGAAAAGCGCAAATGATATCATTTACGCTTGCTCTTGCTGCATCGCTATTCAATGTATCACTATATGCCCCCTTTGGTGCAGCAATGGGCTTCAGTGGAGGTATAGCATTTACTGTGGGGGCAGCAGGATTCGCCTTTACAGATGGAATAGGTAGACCAACACAAGGGTGGATTTCCACCTTCATTGGAAGAAGGAAGGCATTGACTATATTCTATTTACTTATGGGCATAGGAGGTCTTGGTGTATTGGCTGCTGGTCTGGCTCACCAGGCCATAATATGGGCAATCCTTGCAGTTCTCACCGGTGCTGTTTCTGGGTCATGCTTTGTGTTTGACTGGCTTATAATTTCAGACTATTTCGGCGAGAATAATGTGGCAACCAACTGGTCAGTTCCATACATGCTTAAGGTCTTTGGAGGTGCTTTTGGTGGTATCGGTGCAACCACGCTCCTTGTTTTTGCCAGTGGATATGGGTGGGGCGCCGTTACGGGAACCTTTACCGGTACGGTTACTTATACCGACTTATCATGGATTCTGGCATTTCTTGTAGCAACCATATTTGCCCTAATTGCAGCTGCACTGGTATGGTTTTATGAAAAGAAGCCGACTATAGAGGAATATATCAAGGTGAGAGAAAAGCTTGGTCTCCCGATTCCATCGAGCGTATCACAACCATCGCGTGAATTGGCCGAATCAACAGAAGCCTCTGGAGGTGGTGAATAGACATGCCTAAACAGTTGGAAGAAGGATATACTATCCACAAGGGAAAAATCGATGTTTCAGATACAGTGATATATGTAATTGGATTTGCACTGGTTGGAGTTGGGTTGTTGGTTGGTGTCTTGGCAATAACTAAATCATCCCAGCTTCTGATGGCATTGGGGTTAACCGTTCTATGGATAGGAATCCTAATCACCTGGTTCAGTGGAGTGATTGGTAACAAGATCATACCGGAGGGATTTGGACCCAAAAAACAATAAATATTGGTGAATATATTTTATATTTTTTACTAATAAAAGTTATTTTTCAGAAAATCCGGTGAATAGGATCTACATATACATCGTCTTATGTTGATATCTGGCAACGGGTTTCACACTCCATTATTTGTTTTCGTCACTGGTTAGTTAGTGATTTATTATTGAAATATACATCTTTATGAACATCTTTTACTCATGGTACCTCAATGATAAATGATTATACCATATAATGCAGCAATTCCATCCATGCTGCATAAATAGTAGGAAGAAATCAGGTTTAGATATATAAAATAACAGGGCGCGCTGAGATGATCAGAATAGAGAAAGCATCAAAGAGATATTCAAAAAATGAACCTCTTGCGGTGGATGATCTGGAATTATCCATGCTGGATGGCGAAATCCTGGGACTTGTGGGATTGAATGGTGCTGGAAAAACAACAACCATCCGGATGTGCGCTGGTATAACGTTACCAACCTCTGGACAGATACTTGTGGATGGATACAACATAGTTGAAGAAAAGGTAAAGGCATCATCCATGGTTGGCTGGATACCAGAACTCCCAAACTTTGAACCAAACGCAAAGCCCATCCCTCTGATGAAATATTTTGCAGGATATTATGATCTTAGGGGGCAGAGAGAGATGGACATTATTAACGAGCTACTCGATAGTGTTGGTCTGTCTGCATACAAAAACAGGAAGCTCAGGACATATTCTCAAGGAATGAAGAAGAGATTTGCCATAGCCGAATCTTTGCTAGGAAATCCGAAGAACATTATGTTTGACGAAACACTCAACGGTCTTGATCCCGAGGGGGTCCTCTTTGTAAGAAAACTTATACTGAAGCTTAAGGAGGAGGGGCATTCTATACTTCTCTCATCACACATTCTTTCAGAAGTACAAAATATTGCCGACAGGGTAGCCATCATACATCATGGGAAGCTATTAAAGATGCTCACAAGGGATGAGATGGAAAATCTGGGAGTCAGTTCAATCAAGATCACAGTGGACAATCCTGATAAGGATTTCCCTCATTATATAGAGAACTTTGGACGCGTTATCACAAACGGCAACAGCAACAACGCAGTTCTTACAGACATAAGGCTTGTTCCGGACAGAATACCTGATATTGTGGAGCTTTTGATCAAACACGGCTACAGGGTCAGGAACTTCAGTGTGGAAGGGGAGAGTCTGGAAAAGTATTTCTTCAATTTAATAGGTGGTGAAAATGAGACCAATAGCTTATGAGATAAAGAGGACACTTTCAAGCAAATTCGTCATCCTTATAGTTATAGCAATAATCGGTCTGTCCACCCTTCTTGCCTATGAATCAGGGTCAACCGCTCGTGCTGCCCCAATTTCCGTTAATGATGTTCAGGTATCATACGGATTCTATTTCTCACAGAATTCTTCCCTTAACCTTGTTATGTTTGGTCATAACGGTTATGGATCTCCCTCTTCAGGCGTTTCGGTGAACGTTTTTTACGGAACTGGTGAATTAACATCCTCAACCAACAGGGAAGGCTTTGCCAATTTTTCCCTTCCAAGTTCAGCAAATATATCGCAATTGAGTTATAATTATACCTATCACTTCTTTGGCATTTCAAGATCAACAGCTGTAAAAATTCCCATAATAATATCAGACGATACATTCTCTGGCTACAATGTCATTCCCGGTATAATCGACAGATCAAACGACACAAGGTTCGGTTTCATTGTCATGTATGTTGGCCCAAATGGCTCAAAGGCGCCGTCAACCAGTATATATGTATCAACATACTTCCCAGGTGAGAGCCCAACGTTTGCGGAAGCAAACAAAACATTTGTTGTGTCTCAATCAAATTTCAATGCAATAACTGTATTCCCATATTTTCCCTCATCCACCATTAATGACACGTTTGAGGTTGTTCTATCTGACCCCACGGTTCCGGCAGTTGCATCATCATCTTCATCTGTATCAGTTTTTCCCATAGGTAAGTTGTCAAGCTACACCCCCATAACCAGCACCCAGCTACAGAGTCTCGTTTTCTCAGGAACAGGCTCTATACTCGGATTTCTTATTCCCCTGCTTGCTGTGTTTTCCGGTTACCTCACGTATTCAAAGGATAAAACCAGCGGGGTACTCGAATCAGTCCTTAAGAGACCAGTTACAAGAGGGGACCTTATATCTTCAAGATTTCTGGCCAACAGCGTGGCAATCATAGGATCAGTGATTGTTTCCATGGCTATCGGCGATCTGTTCATAAAATATTATTTTGCAACCTATCTCTCCCCAGATTTCTTCCTCTTCTTTGTATGGGCATATATTACCGAGGGGCTGGCATTCCTTGGGTTAGTCTATTTATTCACTCATCTTGTCAAGTCACAGGGCTCCATACTTGGTATTGCCCTTGTGCTCTTTGTTGTTTTCGATCTATTCTGGTCCATAATACCCGTGGCTGTGGAAGCTGGCCTTGGGATCACCGGCTCTTCAGCCATTTACATACCTACTAACATCGGCTTCGATCTTGCAGGCCCCTCCGGCTTCTCATCACTGGTTCAGTTCTATTTCCAGAATACGCTAGGTTCAATCACATCATCAGTTCAGGCAAATCCCGCATCATATTCCATAAATGCCTATACACTGATAATAATTGGATTGGTGTGGATAATTGTCCCCTTCGTCATAGCTCTGTCACTCGCAAGATCAAGGGATTGATCACATTTTTATGAGCTGTATTTTTATTTGAGAGAAAGTTGCTCTCTCAAGATTGAAGTCACGTAACCCTTCGCTTGCGAGAATGTGAGTCTGGGTGGCATGGGTTTCTCATCTGGATCAACCAGTACATCCATAACCGCGGGGCCATCTGTTGCCATGAACTTCTCCAGTGTCTGTTGAAAATCCTCTTTCTTTTCAACCCTGAATCCTTGTATACCAACAGCCTCCGCAACCTTTGAGAAATCAGGGTTATAAAGATCAACACCGAATGGAGGATATCCCATTACAGCCTCCTCAAACTTGATCATTCCAAGAAGGGAATTGTTGAAAACCACCAATTTTATGTTTCTGTTGTATTTTTTTGCAGTTATGAGTTCCATCATGGTCATGGCGAAGCTCCCATCTCCAATGATACCCACAACCATTTTGTCAGAACCAAATGAAGCACCTATACAGCCGGGAATTCCAACACCCATGCTTCCTAACCATGGAGAGAAGAGGAATTTCCTGTCTGAGCCAACATGTGTGTTTCTCACGCCCCATACAGTTACGTTTCCTGTATCTACAACAATGATTGCATCAGCAGGTGCTAGAGAAACAACCTGGCTTGCCACATGTTCCGGGGATATGCCATTTCCGGAAGACTGTTCGTCGCTATGCATCCGATCCATCCAGTCCTTCTTTGATTTCTCCAGTGATTGATAGAATTTTTCACTTTTTTCTGCAGGGTTGATCTTCTTTATGAATTTCTCTGCTGATGCCGTGATCTGAACATCAGCATGATATCGTTTTCCCAGGTTTACGGGATTTGTGTCAACCTGAATAATCTTAACATCGTCATTGAAGAACTGTGTGTATGGGAATGACGTTCCAATGAGAATGAGAAGGTCGCATTTCTTCATGGCTTCAACTGATGGTCTTGTTCCAAGAAGACCAAGGGTGCCCAGCACAGCTGGATCAAGGTCATCCACCGTTCCCTTCGCGTTAAGGGCATAAATCACCGGCGCACCAATCTTTTTTGCAAATGCTGTAATCTCATTTCCCAACCCTCTTGTACCGTTACCGATGAATACGATGGGTCTTGATGACTTATTTATAAGATCATTGACCGGCGCAGGATCAAAGTCGTATTCAGGTATGGGAAAAATTGTGTTCACTTTATTTATTTTGCAAGGCAATCTAAGAACGTCCGCAGGCATTATTATGTGTGAAACGCCCCTTGAAATATAGCTGGTCCTGTATGCTATTTCCACAATCTTTTGAGCAGAATCCGGGTTCCTCAATTCCTCAGAATAAAGGGAGACATCCTGAAATATCCTGGATAAATTGACCTCCTGAAAGTATTCTGTACCAATGAGATCTGTTTCAACCTGACCCGTTAGGGCAAGAACAGGAACATGATCCATCTTTGCCTCATAGAGTCCATTGAGGAGATGTATTGATCCGGGGCCTGATGTTCCCATGCACACAGTTGTCTTCCCGGTCACCTTGGCCTCAAATGCAGCCTCCAGTGCAGCGCCCTCCTCATGTCGTGTCTGTATAAATTGAATTTCATCATGCCTTCTTATGGAGTCAATGATCGGATTCAGTGAATCTCCGGGAATTCCGTACACTCTTTTAACACCAAACTGTATCAGAGTTTCAACGACTGCATCTGCAACTGAACTTGCCATATCTCTTCATGCAGGTATTTAGCATAAACTTTATTCATGGCCATAAAAATGGAAAAAATTAAGGGAAATCTTAAGGCTTGCTGGATCAGTTTTCCCTCCACCTGGTGAGAAGACGGGCCACTGCAAAGTAAATTGCAGTCTCTCCTATGATGATGTATAAAGCTGGCAGGTAGAGAGCTTCCAGTCCGAAAATCCCCTGAACAAGAACGGCAGCAGAGGTGGCTGGAGATATGAACAGAGCATAAAGTGCAACCTTCGGTATATACGTGTATGGATAGAAGGTTGGAGGGAGAACGGTCATTATGATGCTTAAAATTCCTGCTATCCCCCAGACGTTCCTGACATGGCTGATGCTTCCAGATATGATGAACGAAATGGATGAAGTGGATATGACAAGGAGAACAAGAATCATGGCGAGATAAATAGAGCTTAATGGTGTAAATATATGATAGAAATAACCCAGAATCACGTAA
>JAKAYJ010000059.1 GCA_021816385.1 Thermoplasmata archaeon | reverse complement strand
TTCAATGTATCAGAAAAGGACGCAATGGAAATAAGCAATGTTATCACTGACAGGAGGAAGAGGGCTGAAACATTGAAATCTATCTTACTTGGAACCCCTCACAATGTAACTCATTTCAATTTTCTCTCTCAGAGGGGCATTGAGGTGGATAGCTTTACTCCATATTTAGTTGAGAAAAAGGGAAGCAGAATAGAGATTGAATCGAGAATAAGAGAAAGCATAAATATCTACGGTAACGAAGATGAGCAGGAGGCAACATCGGAAATTCAAACACTTCCGGTTCACACATACCTATTAACGTTCATGTTGCGTTTCCTTGAAAGCAAGGGGATATTCCCGGAGAAGGAGAAAAAGTTGAACAGCTTGAGGCCAGACATGATGTTCTTTCATAAAGATCGTCCTGTCGTGGTTGAAATCGAAGTTTCTGACATAGGGAAATTTTCAAGGGTCGTTGAAAAAGCCGTAAATTATAGCACTTTGAAATTGATCTTTCTGTGTGACATGAATAATGGCAAAATTCTATACGAAAAATTCTGCGACAGGGATACTGTGATAAGGAGTCTTGAAAATCTCAGAATGAAGGGAACCGGTTCATATTTTGATTTTAGGAATATTCTCATATGCGAGGAAAGAAACGGTCTTCTGTATGTGATAGAGGGTGGGAAACTGGCAAGATTTTCAATAGAAAAACTTGATAATTACAGAACATTCATGCAACAGTCTAACATTGATCCAACCTTTATGGATGCCTGCTTGAACGAAATGAAACGCAAATCAGATTACTACATTGGCCGGGAAGAATTGAAGAAATTTTGGAACGAATCTATGGCAGATTTCTCATTCAATTACAGTAATGAAAAACTTACATTAGTTGATTTGTATAAATAAATAGAGATACATATCAGCAGGCCAGGCTTATTAAGGTCAGAAATATATTTATAAGACCATTAACATGTAAAACCATGATATCTGAAGAGGTAAATGAAAATAACTTCTACGAGAAGACATACCAGTTTGTAAAGAAGCACAGTGCCATAGATAATGAATTTATAAACAGATTCGCAAGAGGCGATATTAGTGTTGATGAATTCAAGCGTTTCTCAGTGGAATTTTTCCACTTTACGCGGGAGTGGCCGGCTATTCTATCTACCCTGCTGGTTAATACTCCGGATGAATCTGACGCTGCCAACCTGACAACAATCCTTGTCTCTGAACTGGGTGACATGGATCCAACAAAGAGGCATGAGCTTCTGTACAGGAAGTATCTGAGAAGCCTCAACATGGATCCAACACCACTTGTCAAGGCAAAGCAGTTACCAACAACAAAGGCATGGCTTGATGGCATGAGAAATTATTTTTCATCTGATTATTATGAGGCTCTTGGGGCAGAATTTGGACTTGAGAACATGGCCATACCCATGTGGGACAAAATTCTTGCAGGATTCACCATTTTTAAGAAGGAACATCCGGAATTCAAGAATGCAGACATTGAATATTTTACATTCCACAGGGAACTGGAAGAACATCATGAGGAGGCAATGGAAGATGTTCTCGGAACGCACAAGAGTGATCCTGAGGCACGGGAAAAATTCTTCAAAGGGGCAAAGGGTATCCTGGACCTGGAAAAGAATTTCTGGCTTGGGCTTTCAGACAAGCACTGATTTAATAATTTAGAAAATTTTTTTCCATTCTTTCAATTCATGTTAACTTAAAACCGTTTCTCTTTATTATTATAATCTTAAAAAGTTGTAATAAAAACTAAATTGCATTGGAGCATTTTCGCAAGTAAAATATGAAAGTCTATTTTGTGAGGCATGGAGAAACCGAATGGAACAGGGAAGGAAGATGGCAGGGGAGTTATGATATTGGCCTCTCAGAGGATGGTAAGAAACAGGCTTTAGAAGCTTCTTTCAGGTTAGAAAATAAGCACATCGATGCCATTTATTCAAGTGACCTCAAAAGGGCATATGAAACTGCTGAGTTCATCAGCAAGAAGACCGGGAATAGGAACATCATAAAGGACACAAGGCTGCGCGAAAGAAGACTTGGAAAGATAGAGGGAAAAACGTCATTGGAAGTTTCTGAGTTGTTATCAATGAACATTGACCTTATGGATATAATAGGCAAGGATCTACCTGTGGATGGGATGGAGCCACTTGAAAGCCAGTTTCAGAGAGCCCGGCAGTTCATCAACGACCTCAGAACATCAGATCATAACATTGCAGTTGTGGTCTCACATGGGGTAACAATAGGGATAATGCTGGAAATCATAACCGGAGAAGATTTTCGAAAGAGAAAAATAGGGAATTGTGAAATCATAGAGACGATGCTATAGGCTTCCACTAAATGAGGGCCCCAAGAGCCATAAATATTAGCGTTAATACAGCAAAAACAAGTTCTAGTGATACATATTTTTTGAGGTCTCTTCCCTTCTCCGGAGTTATATTCTTTGCCAGTCTCATTGCAAAACCTTCTCCGAAGATTACATAGGAAATTATGGCAAAAACAATACCAATAGAGAGGAGTATTCCACCTGTAGAATCAAAGCTAAAAGAAGAATGCAGATAGCCGGTTAAAGCAGCAACCACAATACCCATTATTATGGCCAGACCACCTATCATTCTAGAAACATTACCTGAGACCATCAACCTACCAGCCGTTTCCTCAGTGGGGGAAGATAGATATGCTGAGACTGCCGTGTAAAACCAGAATATCATAATTATCCATAGAACTCCGAAAACTCCATGTATTCCAGCCAGTGCCTTGAATGTTGAATCCATTTTAGATCATTTCCAGATCATCTTAACCCTATTATAATTTTTTAACCAGCAAAAAGAGGCATCCTGTTCATTAATATTGGATAAAAGGTGTAATGAATAATCTTCTCTATCCAATCCTGTTCCATTGGCATGTGATAAATATATAAACAAATTTGACTGTTTATTGCATCATATAGCATGGAGTCTCAAGATTTGTTGAGATGAAGCAGTGGATGAAATATCACTGGATGAATTAGAATTGAAACTCACAAAGATATCGCTGATAACTTTTGAAATAGAAAGCTCACTGTGAAATAGATGACATGTTCCCTGGTCTATTTCGTCGTATTCTGTTTAACTTCCTTGAACTGGATTGTAAGATTAGTTGAAATTTGACTAATATCCACAATAGATTTAATATTCGTAAAACATACTATAATATGCAACATAGAAAAGATGGAAACTTCGTCATAGTAAAGCTGGATGAAGGAGAAGATATAATAAAATCACTGGAACAGGTGCTTGTCAATGAAAATATAAAAAATGGCTTCATAGTGTCAGGAATAGGGGCTGGGGTAGAGCTGGAGATTGGCTATCTGAGAGGAAAGACATATGAAAGGGAAATATTCAATCCGCCAATGGAAATAACATCATTTTCAGGAAGCATAACAGAAGGAGACCCGAAGATGCACATTCATATTAACGCATCAGGGCCCGATCATTTGACCTATGGCGGGCATCTTTTCAGCGGGAAGGCAAAACCATTAATGGAAATATTACTGTTTTCATCAGGTTCCATAAGAATGACGCGGGAATTGAAGGAAAGCAGTGGTATGAAAGAGATCAGGTTTCTCTGATCAGTTCCCTGATCAGTTCAAGGTGCCATGGTTCTCTATTCTTTATTTTTGAGTAGATACTATCTGCATCCTTCTCCTCTACCCCATATTTTGATAGAGTTTCATTAAATCCCAGGGAAGCTATGAATTCCTTTACCAGAAAGTAAGCGTTTTCTGGGTCCTCATCCACGACATTTTTTCCAGATATGGTGGAAGCAATCTCTCTCATTGCTTCAGGGAAAAGAACTGAATAATGTTTCATGACTGTAGGTAACGTTATGCAGGATGTAATTCCGTGAGGAATTTCAAACTTTGATCCAACAACCTTGCCTATGTTGTGGCTTATCCCCATGGGAGAGTCGTAGACCTGCCAGTAAGAGTACCATGAAGCTATCTGGCATTTCAATCGTGACTCAAGATCGTTAGACTCCAAATTATCAAACAGCAGCCGTACGCCTTTCAGCGCACCAGTTCTTGAAATTTCCAGTAGATTTGGCTGTATGATGCTCTCAACACAGTGATCCATAGATCTTACGCCCGTAGATCTCCATAATCTTTCAGGCGTCTCAACAGTCATTTCCGGATCGAGTATTACCTCCTGTGGGGTTATCTTCTTGTCTCTGATACCGTCCTTCTCACCCCCAATGGTATAACCCGCGATATGTGAAAATTCAGATGCAGACAGTGTTGTTGGAACTGCAATGTGAAGCGTTTCAAGATCATAGTAATACTTCACCACTTTTGCTGCATCGGTAACACTCCCCCCTCCAACTGAAAGTATTGAATCGCAGTGATTGTTCCTGTAAACTTCCACTGCATGTTCAATTTCTTCCATGGGGGAATGCTGTGTTATCTGGTTCATGATGAAATAATCAATTCCAAGAATATTCAGAATCTTATTGAATCCCCGTGTTTTTGAAACTGAGTTACCAGTTATTATGAGTAATCTTTTCTTCCTGGTCTGGGTTAAAATAGAATTTATGTTTGAAACTGACCCTTTACCATACGTTACCCTGTTAAGTGGAACATAATTAAATTCTTCTATCACTGGTACCACGATCTGGAATATTCTGGATCTTCAATTTCCTTTCCCTTTGTAGTGAGGAACAGGTGATCATAGGTTTCAATCATGACTGCAATTTCATCAGTCCCTTCCTTTCCTATTGCTTTCTCTACTGCACCTGGTTGCGGTCCATGAATTATTCCCCTTACATGAAGTGTTACGGAACCTGGTTCTATGCCTTTTCTGCTCATGAAGTTGCCAGAAGAATAGAAGAGGAATTCATCCACATCTATATTGTTGTGGTAATATGAAATCGGTATGCTCTTTGGATGAAAATCAAATTTTCTCGGAAGGAAAGTGCCAACCATCATGGACTTCGAGGAGAATGTTTCGTGAACAGGTGGGGGCATATGGATCTTGCCTACTATGGGTGCCATTGCATCTGTATTTATGGCATAGGGATATAAATAGCCATCCCATCCTTCAACGTCAAGTGGATTGTGATCCCGTTCCTCAATGACTAAATTATCATCAAGTTCAACAAAAACCCTAAAGTTTCCTGTTTCATCCCTTGGTTTCTGAAGTTTTGGAACTCTTATATTTCTTGTATAGTAGGGAGAACCTTCCTTGATCTGACCGTAAAGATTCAGATATCTTCTTGGGAGGGTTAGGTCGTCCTTTGATTGGAATATGAGAAAATAAGATTCTGGCGAGCAGTCTAATTTGAATGTGAGCCCCTTTGGTATGTAAATATAATCTCCTGGCCCGAATTGTATATCCCCAAGGATTGATATTAAATTCCCATTGCCTTTGTGCACAAACAGAAGCATATCGTATATACCATTCCTGTAAAAATCGTCAGTATTTCTTTCAGGTTTGAGTATCTGAACCTTAACCCTGTCATTCATGAGAATCGTAACTTTTCCATCTATAATCGTACCATTTCTTGGAAGATCTGATGTTTTCAGATGTCTGTGCGAATAGGGAACATCATCTATTTGCTCTTTCTGAATTTCCTTAGCAGTGAATTTCCTGACCCTCGTAGGTTCGTGTATATGGTACAGGAGACTATATGGCCCATCGAAGCTTTCCTCCCCAAACAACTCCTCTCTTCTCAGCTTATTCTCATCATCATATGTATGCCTTGTTTCAGGCATAATTCCCTGTTTTACGTAAAAAACCATCTTAACACACCTCATTTTTTAAAATTCCTAAAGTTTCAGATCTTATTTCCACCACATCACCCTTCTGCAGCCATCTGGTTTCTGGATCATCTTTCTCGAACAGGCATCCACCAGCCATGGTTCCCGTCATCAGGATATCCCCTCTCCTCAGGTAGCTATCCATTGAGCAGTATTCTATTAATTTGCCAATGCTGAAATACATGTCATTCATATTTGAACTGGAAAATGGTTTTCCGTTTATGCTTGAATCCACCCTGATATCAAACGTCCTGCCATTCCATCTATCCATGATTTCATCCTTTGTGGTTATATATGGGCCGACGCTTGTAGCAAAATCTTTGGATTTGGATGGCCCAAGATTAAGTGTTGCCTCTTTCCTCCAGAGGTCCCTTGCACTCCAGTCATTCATGAGGGTCAATCCATAGACATATTCCAGCGCCTGATCACTTTTTATATTCTTACCATCTTTTCCTATTATAATCCCAATTTCAACTTCAAGGTCCAGTTGCCTGGTAAAATCAGGCTTTGCTATTTTTTTGCCACCTGAGATGAGAGCCTCCTTGTTTGTATAATAATATATGGGGATTTCATACCAAAATGGATTCATTTCTAGCCCACGATTCTTTCTCGAGTTCTTCACATGTTCCTCAAAGGCATAAAAATCTCTCACCTGATTAATCTCCTTCAATGGAACAAGCAGATCGTAATCTCCCTTCACCTGGGGAAACTCTGAAATGTGATCTTTAAAAATTTTACTGTTAAAATCAAATATGGATAGTTTATTCCCATTGAGGAAATCGGATAAGTCATAAACCTCCTTTCCAGAAAATACTGCATACGAATCTTTCCCTTCGTATGAAATCCTTCCTATTTTCATGATTACCTGTTTATAGGTTTCCCCTTCTGGCCTGATCTTTTTCTATGGACTGGAACAGTGCCTTGAAATTACCCTTCCCGAAAGAGGTAGCACCTTTCCTCTGAATAACTTCATAAAAGAACGTGGGTCTGTCTCCCGTGGGTTTGGTGAAAATCTGAAGCAGATATCCATCGTCATCCCTGTCAACCAGTATATTCAGTGATTTCAAGGTAGCAATATCCTCATCTATCTTTCCCACTCTCTGGGCAAGCTCATCATAGTAGGAATCTGGCGCAGATTGAAACTGTATCCCTTCATTCTTCATTTTGGAAACAGTACCCACAATGTCATCAGTATGAAGCGCTATGTGCTGCACACCTGGCATATGATAATAATCCAGATACTCCTGTATCTGGGATTTCTTTTTTCCAGGCGCAGGTTCATTGATTGGAAAAACTATCTTCCTGTTGTTATATTGTACAACCTTTGACCT
>JAKAYJ010000058.1 GCA_021816385.1 Thermoplasmata archaeon | reverse complement strand
TTTCCCTTGCGGCGCATGTATCTGAACGGTACTCCTGCCAGATAAGTTGCAATTTGAGAAGTACGATCGATGCAACCGTTAACGATGCAAAAATTGAAAGGAGCAGAAATGTCAATCCTGTTATTCCAAATTCTATTCCGTATACAAAAGAGGCCACTAAAGCTCCTGTCGAAAGGACAAAAAGGAATGATAGTGAATAGATAACTTTCTCGTCATTGTGCACAAAATGGAAAATCTCATGTAAGATAAGAGCTTTTTTCTCACTCGGATGTAATCCAAGGAAAAAGTCATAAGAAACGACAATTCTAGGCCTTTTTCCAAGAACCGAGAAAGCAGGAGACCATTTTCTAAGAGGATCAGGATATAGCATCCTGTATATATCTGGTTCCTTCCCGGTCAGCCTCTGACTTTCACCGGAGTATTCTCTTGACAGGTATTCATCTAATACTGCACCTCTTATAATATATTTATCAGTGCTTTTGTAACCATAACCAAATTTTCTTTTGAGACCTAAATAAGCGGCTACTACCGATCCTACCGCGGTAGTCAAAGGGAACAAGAATTCACGAACAAGTGGGCCTTTAAGGTAAATATTTTCTAAAACATCGGATAATATGGTTAATATCACTAATATAATAAAGTAAATTCGATACCGTGAGCGCAGTCTTTTTTCAACAGGCATGGTCCCCTCTACATCAGGAATATTTATAATTATTCCGTTATTTTCTGCAATTGAGTGTCACCCAATACTATCTGAGGATATCGTCTTTTTTGATAAAAGTACGAAAAATAGTTATTTACCCAGTTTGAAAGTGTTTACTGTCAGTTTGTACAAACGAGTCTAATTTTCCTTTATTGAAATCATCATATTTACAAAGTCAGAAATATGAGTACCAAAAATCAAGAAACATTTCGTAAAGTTTACCTGGTTTTCATTTTTCTTGGAAGGAAATATATAATTGCAACTGCAGCCAGTATCATTGATACAGCTCCTCCCACTTCTAGTAAATAGTCGGCACTGATTTTAAGGGTAATCTCCCTGAATGTAACCTGCTCCGTCACAGAAGATCCATTTATTGTTATAACAGTAAAGTTCAATGAGTTTGTAAACTCAGATGTATAACCCGCGGATGCAGCGCTTATGTAATATGTTCCATTAGGTTCCAGAAACGATAATGTGCCGTTCCTGCTTGAAAAGGACTGTCCATTTGACAGGTTCACATACCAGGGTGAGCCTGAAGGCATGGTATTTGAGATCAAATCTAAACCTGTTTCTTTAATTGTGATTCTATAAGTCACAAGGGTGAAATTGACATTAACAGTTATGTTACCTGAAATCTTCAATACCCCCTTGTATCCATGGAAAGAAAGATTTCCGGTTGATGCAAAATATGAATATTGACCTGAATCGAGAAGGAATGAAACCGAATTTGAAGTGGATGAATAGCTTTGACCAGTGGATAATTTCACTTTCCACATGGTTCCGTTTGGAAGGTCATCTTCAATAAGCCTGACTTTATAGAAAGTGAATCCATACGAGGAATTCAGAACTGTCACAGAGTTGCTACCTGAGTTTGTTGTATACATGTAATTATTGTGGGCATCAAATGCGATTGTATATGGGGATGATTGAACGGTGATGTTACGTATAACTACATTTGACTGATTGATAACAGATACTGAATTGCTGCATTCATTGGTCACATACATGAAATTATTGTAGGGATCGTATGCGATCCCAGTGGGAAAAGACTGGACAGTTATATTCTTAATTACTACATTTACCTTGTTTATAACCGATACAGCATTAGTGCACACGTTCGTTACATACATGAAATTATTGTAAGGATCGTATGCGATCCCAGTGGGAAAAGACTGGATCGTAATGTTCTTTATCACGACATCTGCCTTATTGATAACTGAGACTGTGAGTTCATTAGAATTTGTGACATAAATGTAATCGTTATAAGGGTCAAAAGCAATTCCAACTGGTCCGCACGGTATTGTTATGTTCTGTACAACAACATTCGACTGGTTGATAACGGAAACAGTATTGCTGAATAGGTTTGAGACATACAGGAAATTATTATAGGAATCATACGCGATTCCAAGAGGATATTTCTGTACACTTATGTTCTGTACAACAACATTCGCCTGGTTGATAATTGATACAGTATTGTTAGCCTGATTTGTAACATAAAGATAATCATTGTATGGGTCAAAGACAATTTCGCATGGACTGAATGGCACTGAAATATTCTCAATTACAATATTAGATGCATTAATAACGGAGATTGTCTGGTGACCGGTATTTACCACATATATGTAATCATTGTAAGGATCAAATGTGATTCCATGGGGGTGAGCTTGAACTGATATATTTCCGACATATTGTCCAGAGATGAAATAGACATTTACAATTTCATTTGACGAGTTCACGCTAAATTCGTTAGTTAAATTGTCCCATGAATAACCATGCAGAAGAGTAGAAGCTGTGAAATTATATTCGCCATTCATTAATGAAAGTGAAATATTATCTGAAGTCGATGAATAAGTTTTCCCGGAAATTGTTACATTCCATAATGCACTATCCGGGAGACCTTTAGAATTGAGTAATACGTTGTAATCAGAGTTCAGATATAGATTTTCAGGGTGGGACAGATGGTTACTGCCTTCATTGCTCATTGGTGCGATTAGTAAGTATGCTGGAGTGGCAATTAAAGCAACGGTGGATATAACCAACAGAAGGCGTTTCGCCATTTTCATCTCACATGTGATAAATCAGACCGGGTATAAAAAAATTCATTAAAGACACACTGTATTTACTATTTTAAGTTAGGTCTGGTATGTAGCACAAATCTTTACTGGCGTTTACAATGAGAGAATATATCGATTGTACAAGCAGCGTGAATACGAGGATTACGCTTTCAATGTGTACAAGAATGATCTGGAAGCCTATCGTTCGTATCTGAGGGATGACCGCATGCTTTTCACTTATATGTTCCTGAACCTTCTTTCGCTGTACCTGCATTTCCAGATCCTGAACATGATAGACGGGAAATACAGCGTGAGGGATGTTCTCCTCATACTTTCAAGGATCAGGATCTACGACCTGGGAAAGCAGGAGATGCTCAGTGAGGTACCGAAGAAAGCACGTGAACTGGTTCAGGACCTTAAGATAAACCTGGACATATTACGTAAGAATTGAAGAGATAATGGTAAATTCTTGACCTAAATTTTAAGAATGTTAGTAAGTATGATGTGTAATTCTCTCTAATTGCTACCATTTGCATCTTAATCATACGCGAATCCACTGCTTATGAGCAAGGTAGATAAGCCGATTTGTTCCCAGTAGATTCCATATATCATACCTTCATTAGTGCCAAGGTTTATATTTATGCGCCAGATCTGTTTGAACATGGTGGAAGATGTAAACTCGTACCTCGTCCAAGGAGAATCAGTTATAGGAAGTTATAAATATGGAAAACAAGACTTCTATGCAACAGATAGAAGACTTGTCACTTACCAAAAAAATAAATTCAGCGACGTAGCATACAACCATATTACAACTATAGCTTACGAAAAGAAAAAAAGAAAATGGATACTATATTTAGGAATTTTGTTTTTTCTTTTTGGTATTGTACTTTTACCTATCGGAGTTACCTCTGCTGGAGGGGCTCTCATAGTCATAGCTATAATTCTGTTTGTCCTCTATTTTATTTTCACGATCAAGGGGTATGAAATCAGAACTAGCGGCGGCGAAGTGATCCCCTTTCCTGTAAAGAGACAATCTGATGCAGAAACATTCTTAAAGACAGTAAGAGAAAGGATGTTTCAGCAAAAACCTTAAGTCTTCAACACCATTTCAAATCCTTTTATCTTAAACTATTTATAATCGTTGCCACATAATTCTCTAACCTGATGGTTTTATTCATTATTTCGTTGATTTTGTCATAGAATAGTCTTTATTAAGAATATGCCAATGTATCTGCATTAAAAGTTTATTTAAGGATCAAGATTGTCAGTGGCAGACCATAACAGTACGAGATCACGCCTTACTATGACGGTGAACAAGGAAGATCAGGCAGGAGTCAAGGTACATTGCGCCCATCAAGGATGCGAAGCTTGTTGAGAAATATGTGGTGACACGCATACAGTGCTCTTCTTCCCATAATCTAGACTACCAAGAATCTGAACCTTCCTTATACCTTAATCTCCCTGCTTTTACCACCACGATACCTTTTCAAGTGACTATAGGAGGTCCTTCTGCTCCCTTGTTCTCTCCAGTTCCAGAATCATGCTCTCTAGGGAATACTTCTTCATCAGGACTGATGAGATTATTCCCCTGATGAGTGCTGTCCTTATTATGAGCGATATGAAGAATATGAACAGCATGCCCCTGATTGTTGATTCCTTCCTGACCCTCATGGGGAATATGTCAAGATCTGTCTTCAGTATGCGAAATGCCTTCCTTGTTACGATATATGGACAGGCATTCCAGTGGTGAGTAACCGCCTCTGTACACAAGGAGGAATCTTCTCATCCTGTTCTCTGCAGAGGAGATGGCGTTGTTCCTTGTCCTTGTTGTTATCCCCCCATCCTCCAGGTGAAATATTCCAGGTATGTGGATGCCATTGATTCAATGGTTTCCCAGACATTTGGCCTGGCCTGCAGTTTCTCCTCAGCCGATCTCTTCTCCGCAAGTTTTCTGTGGAAGTCTGATCTTTCGCCGCTTTCCATCCTAAGGATCAAGGTAGAAGTATACCTTGAGGTCCAGATCATTCATGGTGAAATTGACTGATTTACAGAATATCGGCTCGTTCTGGTATATGATGACATTGTCGGCACGATCCACAGTCCTGGAGGCGGAGGAGAAAACGTTCTTCACCGTTTTTGGAACCAGTGATACCTCTATTATGTACGAACCGTCCTTCAACAGGATCAGATTCTCATATGAGAAGAAGCCCATGTCAATTATGATCTCCATCTTCGGAATAAGTTTCCTGATGCCCACATCAGTCCTCTTGAGCGTGACAACATCTGGAATGCTCCCGCTGTATATCTCAAAGAACAGTGGTATGTTTCTGGATCTCTCCAGGGCCATTCCTAGGTTTATCTGCTTGAGACCGGGATGATCCTTTACATGCCCGTATTCCAATATCTCCGCCGACCCATATGTTGGCAGGGATGTTATATCATACAGCAGAGTGTTTCTTGGATTGATTCTTGATATGAGGTCACTGGAGAACTGCCTGTAGAGATCCGATTTGCCTATGCGATCAAGAAGATCTGATATCCGCTGCAATTTCAGATCAACATCCATCGTCCTGGACAGCGATGTGCCCTCGAACCATGTGCCAATTGATGCCAGGGGCAGTGGCCGGACAATCTTTGACACTGCAACTGCAATGATCTCCCTTGATTCTGTTTCAGTGAGATGCTTCTTCAGCATCTCTTCAATGCCCATTTCCTTGACAACCTTCATTATTGGAATGAAGGAGCCACGTATCAGGCTTCTCCTGAGAAGAAAGCTCCTGATCCTTCTTATCTCGCCATTATCCTTTCTGCCGACATACCTGTAGTGGTAGCTTGTATTCCTTATTTTTGGATTGTAGTACGGCACCCTCTCATACACGTATGTTTTTCCTTTCACAACCTTCGCGACCGTCTGGTTCCCTGATGTAAAGATGGGAAATACTACCTTTGTGAATTAGCTTTTCCTTTATTCATGAGTCAATGATTTAGGGATAGTTCACAACTTAATGGTGATAAAAATTTGGGAGTTCATGATAGATTACTCTTCAGATTTAATCATCATAAGAACGATTTGGAAAAGATTTTAGTTATTATCTAGGTGCTCCACAATTTGGGCATTTTGTTTTAACTTCGTCATATAGGGCCCCGCAATACCTGCACTTGACTTTAACAATTTGACGTTCTATTAAGTGAGTCCGAATCTCAGATTGGACTGAAGGCTTATGGTTATTGTTATTCACTCCGCTTTTATTAGTTAAAATCAAATTTGCCCACATGATTGGATCTTCTACTGTAAATTGTGTAGATTTCCCTGAATGTATTACTCTAATATGTGAAGGTATGCGCATGTGCTTTTTGACTGTTTCGACATCACTAATCTCTGTTAATGGAACAACTAAAAAAATACTTTCCTTTGTCCGCTTCTTTCCCACTATAGGGATCTTTGATTTTTCTATTTCTATTCTTTCCATTATCAATCTTTTATTTGTAAGAATTAAAGGACCTGACCATTTGTTTGCATCCATAGATACGTTTTGTTCCTGAAACACTGCCTTTTCGTCATCATCGAAATACATTTCTAATATCTCCTAGCTAGGAAAACATTTAATGCATCCTATTACAACTTTTCTATAATCTATACTATTTTTATAGATAAGAAACATGATTTATCACTTTGATTATAGTAAATTGTAACGTATCCTAAAATTAAATCTTATGCTTGTCATTGACCTGCACCATCACAGAACTTGAACACCATAATAATAATATAATAGAGAAGAACTGGTACATGAAAAGCTTGCGAAAAGCGGTTTTTCTGATCATGGAGATCCCTCCTGAAATCCAAATGTTCCGCAGGAGGAAAAATCCCAAAGAGTCATGCAATCCATCATGGATAATGTGACACAGGCGGAAATATGCCGGTGAAATGGCCTATATCCAGCGCAGCTGAGCAAGTGAAGCGATCAGTTCATACAGGGTGGAAAATCTGCGCTGAGCCAGAGAGAGACTACTGATCCAAGAGAGAAGTCAACAAGGGATATTGATATCCTCTTGAACTCAGTATATGGCGCCTTCCTCAATCGCAGGTGATGGCATGTTTCAATTCATATTTCCCTTCTGTTGCCTTCCTGCCAACTTACAAAACACCAATGCTGAAAACTTTCACAGAAGTAATAAGGGATAAAGCGGGTCCGGAGGGGTTCGAACCCCCGGCCTATGGATTAAGAGTCCATCGCTCTACCTGGCTAAGCTACGGACCCGCATTGACGGCATATTACATAACAATTTATACCTTTGGAACCTCAGAATAGGTTTGGATCCTGGACTTAATGAAACATCATTTGTACAAACGTTCTTATAATCTATTTGATCAGTGATCTATTGGAAGTCATAGTTAAGAGAAGTGTAAAAAGAAAGAAGACAATTAATGCTCATATCAAGGACGGT
>JAKAYJ010000057.1:4350-7261 GCA_021816385.1 Thermoplasmata archaeon | reverse complement strand
AAAATAGTTGAAGGTGAGGTGTGAAATTGATAAAGTAGAATAGTAATTTTTCTAATTTCAACCATTTGCTACTATCTAACAGTGGGAGAATTTACTGAAAAAAATAAGCTCTAAAACGCAGTTAAAGATCATATATTCCTGAAATAAGAGAATGTAGTCATCCATGTCCTGAAAATTGATAAGATTATTTCAAGGAAAACTGATCAATGTATGAGGATAAATTTATTATGCACCTGGAAGTAATAAGGCAATGAAAAAAAGCATCTATGCGATCATTACTATTGGTATTATTTCCATAGTGATTTTAGCAATCAATGTTATGGCTTTTCTATATAATGACGTAACTGAGTATCTCTACGTTCTGGACATGGTATATGTCATCGGCAACAGTGCACATCTTGTGGCATTGTCCATATCTTCCAGTGGACTGGACATAAGTTCTCAGGGTAACAAATAAACAAATTTTTAATAGTTCTGGAAAAGCCATAATCAATCAAGGCATCCAGTAGGCCAATGTTGAGGAAAATTGAATGAAGTTGATAATTATTGAAAAATGAGTTTACTCACGCCCAATGATCCTTACTGTTTCATTTCCAACACTGAAGGCATAATAATTAATGACCCAGTCACTGATATTTCTGGCAACATCACATGGATCTAACTCAGGTATGTCAATCTGTTTAAGATTAATGTTGGAAAGGCGATAATGGTTGGTAGAAAATGTCTATATATTAACACAGGTTAATTGTTCATGTGAGTGAAGTCAACTTACTTGATGAAAACCATGGCCATTTCAAGTTTAATAGACTATCTGTAACAAAGTTCAATGAAAATAAACTAAAAAGTATTAAAAGTCATAAACCGAAACACTGGAAAGAGACAATATTTTGCTTTATGGCATTCAATAGAGCAAAAATAAAGATTTTAAAGGAGGGTAATGCATGAAACCATTCTCCAATACGGTGAATATACCACTGTTAATAATAGCAATTGGAGTGCTTGCATATTTTCTAATAGATCTTGAAACAATTGTGCGAGGAATTGCAGTTATTACCGGGCCGATATACCCACTTTACATTTCAATTGGTGTTTCAGTTCTTACAATTATGCTAATTATATCTTCTATCCTGGCAAGAATCAAGTGGGAGAGAGATCACAAAGAGGAAGAAATTTGAAAGATGAATGATGAAATGCAAATATGGTGAGTTTTTATAATCCACATCCTTAAAAAATATATTCAGTCACCAGTACTGATGTACCAGTGGTTTTATCTCTTTCGTGTAGACCTGTTCGACCACTTTCATGGTGTCATCATTAAGATCAGGCATATCCGAAGCAGTTGCATTTTCTTTTATTTGGGTCACCCTCTTTGCCCCTGTTATTACTGTAGAAACCTGCTTATGCATCAATATCCACTTCAATGCAAATTCTGTCATCGTAAAGCCAGTAGGTAGAAACTGCTTCAATTCATTTACAGTTCGGATACCAAGATTAAAATCAACTCCTGCAAACGTTTCTCCCCTATCGAAGGCCTCACCATTCCTGTTAAACCTCCTGTGATCATCTCCTTCAAATTCTTCCGTTCCTTTGAACTTTCCAGTGAGTAATCCTGAAGCCAGCGGAACTCTTGCTATTATACCAATATTCCTCTTCTCTGCCAGTTCAAAGAAATAATCTGATGGTCTCTGCCTGAACATGTTGAATATAATCTGCACAGTTGACACTCCAGGATATTCTGAAGCCTTTATGGCTTCTTCAACCTTTTCAACACTCACACCATAATTCAGGATCAGTCCCTCTTCCTTCAATTTATCCATGGAGTTAAAAAGTTCTGGATTATAGTACACCTCCCATGGAGGACAGTGCAGTTGAAGCAATTCAATTTCTTTCAAGTTCAAATTCTTCAGGCTTCTCTCTACGAATCCTTTAATATTTTTGTAGTTGTATCCTGCAGCGATATGTGGATTTAATCTTCTTCCAGCCTTCGTGGCAACGTGAATCTGGTCTCCATATTCTTTCTTTAGTTCTCCAATAAGTCTCTCAGACCTGCCATCTCCATAAACATCTGCAGTATCAAAGAAATTTATACCACTTTCCACAGCAGCATGAAGTGTTTTCCTGGATTCATCATCGTTCACCTCTCCCCATGTTCCACCTATTGCCCATGCCCCAAATCCTATTTCAGACACTTTAATTCCAGTTTTTCCAAGTGTTCTATATTTCATATTTCCAACCTTCTATTAATTATAAATTGAAAAGCTCAATTGATAATTTATTACCCTATTGAGTCATCCATTTAAGATCCTCTGGTATACCCCTGTTCTGAGCTATATACTTGAAAACCAATGCACTGGGTCGCATTTGAATCTTTTTGGTCTTTAGATCAACACCAAGTAATCCGAATTTCATTCCAAAACCAGATGACCACTCATAATTATCTAAAAGTGACCAATGAAGGTACCCCCTGACGTCTATTCCATCGTTGATTGCTTTTTCAACCTGATGAATATGGGAAACAAGATATTTTGGTCTCAGTAAATCGAATGAGTCTGCGAGTCCATTTTCTGTTACAATCATAGGAAGCTTATAATGCTCATGATACTGCTTCAGAACGTTATAAAGTCCTTCTGGGTATAATTCCCAGCCAAAATCGCTTACTTCAAGACCCGCTTTACTTTTCATTCCTGCTACAGCGTTGTGACCATAACCTCTAACAACTGTATAACTCTCTTTCTTTCTTGATATTACATTCCTATGTCCATGGATAGAAATTGGAAGGAAGGAAGATAACGCGGCTGAATTCTTAATAATGATCAATCAAGGCCAGAATCATCATCGATCATTTCAACTAGAAACAGTGACTTCATGAAAATTGGAGGAAACGCTGAAGTTAAAAAAATGAACGGAAATA
>JAKAYJ010000057.1:0-4340 GCA_021816385.1 Thermoplasmata archaeon | reverse complement strand
GAAATAATATGGAAGTACAGTTCCCTCCTGGGGGTGTACTGGTGGTTAAGGGCAAGGGTGGAAAACAAAATAAAATTAGCTCAAAAAATTAATTACTTTCTGGAATTCTTTAATGCAGGAATGTATCCCAGAACAGATATGGCAAAGATGGGAAGAGTTGCCACTGCATCATAAAGCGAGAAGTAGTTTGCAACAAACAGTATACTGGCTAGGGAAAGAACACGACCTGCTACCAGGTAGTATTCCCTGTTGATCCAGAAGTGCCTCGTTTTCTTGAAACCATCCAGGAATTGCATGAATTCACTCACTCCCAGATTTGAAAGGGGTGTTATGAAGAACAGTATTATGGAAGATGCCAGGAATATTAACACAAGGGTGTATGAGAATCTCAGAATGTATGCAATGGATGAAAGTATCACCATAATTATGGCATAGGGTACGTAGTCCCTGACCTTTCTTTTCATATATGGAGCAATCACATTTGAAACGAATCCAACAGATGCCGTAACAGTTCCATATGCACCTGTGAGAACAAAGTTCCTGGTCAAATAGAAAACATATACGGGAATCAGTGTACTCATTACCATTCCAAGAATTGAAGAGGCAAAGAACATTATCCTGAATTTTCCATAGTCATTTTCCCTTATTATTGTATTTTTTATGTGGAATTCTCCACCCTTTTCTCCACTTGATCTGACAAGAAGTGACACAAAGCCTGAAAGAAGGAGCAGCAGGGATGCAAGTAGAAAATCGTTAAGATACCTATCTATGCCGGTTGCAAGGGAATATGCAATGAGGACACCAGCAACAGAAGGCGCAACAAGTGAGGTCAGGCTTGATACGGCAGAATTTATGGAAAGGAAGTTAAATCTCTTTATCGACCTGGATATTGCCAGCGTGAAAGTGGCATTGCCTGCCCAGAAAATTCCTGAGGAAATCCCATATAGAAGGCCAAAGTAGACGGCATTTCCAGAGAAAAACGGAGAAATAAACAGGCTTGAAATGACAGCTGCTTTCAGGAAGGTTCCAATGGAATAGAGGAATCTCGCACTAACATACGCAATGAGATATGTGCCCACAAGAAAGAATAATGTTTGAGAGATCTGAAGTGATATCTGGAAGTATATCACATCGCTGATGTTGTTTGACGCAAAGAAGAGTACATTTATGAATATACCGAACAGCCCATTGGAAAATGAGAAAAATCCAAAAGAAACATAATACTTTAAAGGGTCAAGACCATACTTCTCTTCACTCCCCTCTGCGTTCATCTATTCATATCTCTTCCAATCCAATAACAAACCAGATTATATTCATTGCTCTATACTACTGTTCATAGTTGAAAAGTCACAAATTTTAAGGTAAAATACAAGAATGTCATTTGTTACTCATGGAAATTTTATTACTTGGTGGAAATGGTTTTGGTTTTGTTCATGCAGAGAGTTACAGAAGGCTTGGATATGATTTCTCAGTGTTTTCGAGAAATGAGGAGGTGTTGAAGAGATACAGGGATGAATTCCATGTCAGGAAGACATATAACGATCTCAATGAGGCAATGAACTCATCCCAGGATGTGGTTGATATGGTTATGCCACATTACATGCATAAAGACCTGGCAATCAGGGCCATGAAGAACCGAAAAAATGTACTGATAGAAAAGCCAATTGCAGGCACCCTCGACGAAGCAAGTGAGATGATACTGGCGTCCAGGGAAAACAATGTGAAATTCATGGTAGCAGAACAGTATCATTTTGATTCCTCACTCAAATATGCAATGGAATGTTCAAAGAATGGAGTTATTGGAAAGATCCATACGATAATTGTCAGGAGCCAGAACCAGTTCAATAACCAGGGATGGAGAACAAGTGAAAAGATGATGGGCGGAGGTGCACTGATCGATGGTGGCATACATTTCATTGAAGCGCTTCTGGATCTTGGTGGAGAATATGAGGATATAGACTCAAGGGTCTATAAGGGTAAATCTTCCATTGAGGGTGAAGACAACACCGCATCTCTGATCAAATTCAGGTCTGGAGTCACAGGCATTTTCTACTATTCGTGGAACTATATCTCACCTCCAGAGGTTCCTTCATATGAGGTCATAGGTACCGATGGGAGTGTCTATGAATACAGGGGTAACAGGAAAGCAAATCAACCAAGAACTGCCTTTGGTCTTCCAGTGCTCAATGGAAAGTTGCAGGAAATTAAGGAAGTTGATGTATTTGATGCTGAAATATCTGGATTCCTTGAGGCAGTTGATAAAAATGAGGATGTTCCATATTCACCAGAACTGGCTAAGAGGAACCTCAGGACTGTGCTTGAAATGTATAAAAATTACAGGTAATGTCCATTCTATCATGGAGAACGGATTATCCTTCTAATTTTTCAGGTATTAAACATTGAATCTTGAAGGGGAGAACAATTTAAATTCATCAGGAATTGTCTTCCCATCCATAAGAACAGATATCAGTCTTCCCATTTCACCAGAATGCATCACTCCCTGCCTGCAGTTACCGGTAGCCCAGTAAAGATTTACAAATCTTGAAGATCTTCCAAGAATGGCCAGGCTGTCAGGCGTGCACGGTCTCATTCCTGAACTTTTACTTGCAGGTTCTATCCCTTCAAGGAATCTGAATTTTTCGCTCATGACCTTCTTCAGGTATTCAAAGCGTTCCACTGGTGGCTTGAATGCCTGTCCCCTGAATTCGAAGAAGCTTGTTGCCTTGAGACTGTTGCCCATTGGTATTGCATATACACCATCCTCGCTGAATTCAACAGGCATGTGAGGCTTTTCCTTTACATCATCATATGTAATACTGTGACCCCACCCAGGGGCCAGTGGTAGTTTCAATCCAAACATGGATGCAATTACAGTACTCCCCATCCCGGAGGAGACAAGAAATTCATCCCCCTTCACAGTTTCTCCATCAGAAACAATATGTTTTATTGAATCACTATTCATTTCTACTTTTTCAATATCCTTCTCTATTACCTCAACACCAGATTCCCTGTTGATTCTCCTCATCTCGCTGAGCAGTTTTCTCGGATTGAGTGAGGATTCCTCCGGGTAGTAGATGCCAGATAGTGTGTTCGTTCCAAGGGCAGGCTCTTTTTCAATACATTGTTCAGGTGAAAGAACTTCATATTTGACAGTTCCATCTTTCTTCAACTCTTGCGAAATCTTTGTCATTTCTTCAATGTTCCTGAAGGTTTGCAACAATCCAGTATGTATAATGTCAACATTCATATGGTGATTCTCCACAAACTCATTGAGGATTTCCATTGTCCCAGTTGTCAGCATATACTGGCTCTTCTTTCCACTTTCAGACAATATTTTCTGTCTGCTTCTTGAATATGCGGAAAACCATGACAAATTAGCCAGCATGAATCCCATTCCGAGCCTAACAGGGGATTCTCTCCTGAATAGCCATTTCATGTTGCCTTTCAATCCCTCATATTCCGGAAGAGGAAAACTTAAACCTGGCCCAACAAGTCCAGCACTTGACCATGCAGCTGAATTACTGATATCCCTGCCTGCAAACCACTTTACATTGTTACCATTCTTCCTGAGAAAATATGAGGAAAAGGCTCCAACAGGTCCGCCCCCAACAACAACTATATCTTTATTCAATTCGAAAACGAGATCAATTGCCTAATTAAGCTTTTTGAAAAGGGAAGAACATCATGGGTCAACCACTTCATGGGCATAAAGTAGGTTATTAATTCGTATCTGCTATATATTACCATTACTATTAATTAGGTTCTGTATCTCTATATATTTTATATATACTATTAAGAAAATCTATAAGGAAAATCATGCAATCTACATTTATTGGGAAGTGAGATGGAAAACAATATTCTGGGTGGCCTTGATAATTCCGGATTGAGAAGAGGGCATGTAAAGACAATGTTTGTGGCTGGTATGGGTTTTTTCACAGATGCCTACCTGCTTTTCGTTCTTACAGTAGCAAGTCCAATACTCGCATCTACCTACGGCTTCAACCTTATTGCAATAAAGGGCACGACAAATCTTCTCGGATTTCAGGTTCTCAACATCCAGATCATAGAAGGGTTGATATCATCAGCAGTACTTTTTGGAGCATTCTTTGGTGCCCTTATTTTCGGGCACATTTCAGACATGTATGGCAGGAAGAAGATATATGGCCTGGAACTTAGCATCATGATCATTTTCACCATTCTCTCCGCTGTTTCACTTAATTATCTAATGCTCATAATAACAAGATTCATTGTAGGTATAGGTGTGGGAGGAGACTACCCGATCAGTTCAACAATAATGAGCGAGTATTCAAGCAGTAAGCACAGGGGAAAACTGGTCAGCA
>JAKAYJ010000056.1 GCA_021816385.1 Thermoplasmata archaeon | reverse complement strand
CTCCCCTAATCCCTGGTGTGGATATGGACAGTAGCGTACCAACTGAAACCGTAAAATAGATTGGGTACCATAACGCTTCAAGATATAGGATTTCCGCGATTGACCCATTGAAGTTCGGGATTCTTACTCCTGCTATAACCACCAGAGTATTGAAGAACATCCCTAGCCCCGTAAGGAACGATACTGCTACATACCTCCTTGAGGCTTTGGAGAATCTATGGTCCACGGCACTGGTAACCCTTCTTAATCTTGAGATTGAGGAGGAACTGAGAAACATGAAGATGAAACCAATATATGGTATCATTGATAGTATCACGTAAATTCCAGTTTCGATGGAACCACGGGAAAGGTTTCTATAATAAATGTCCTGTGAGCCCAGTATCTTCTGGTTTGCTTCTTTGACATAATGACTGATTGATAGATACCATGAAAGTAGAATTAGGGAGCATACAATTGTAAGAAAGATAATTAATCCAATCGCTCCTCCATATCCGAACTGATTTAATAGAATTCCCGGTATTATGATAATTCACCTGTAAACTTTATTTTTATATGCGTTGATCTCATCCCAGCTTCTGAAGAAATCCATAATTTGTAATGAAGATTCTGTATAATAAATCACTTTTTCTTGAATACTTCTTCATCCTGAACTTTTGACTGAATGCCAAGACCCTCTTTTTCCATTGATTTCCATACATAAATTACATCCTTGGTACTGCAGTCTGTCATCCTTACTATGGATTTCAGCCTTGCAATGCCGGATATCTTCAGCTCATCCAGTGTTTCCCTTCTTATCTTCTCTATCTTATCCTTCCCTGGCGGTTGATCCTTTGCCATAAGTATATCACTGATTTCAACAGACTGGCCGTTATTTTCATTGAAATAAACATTACCATTCCTCATATCTTTGAGTAACAACAGGAAATTCTTGCTGTCTACACCGTTATTTGATGAATTCTTCACCTGGTCTATTACGCTATCCTCAAATCCATTTGGAGAACCTATAACGGCGATAATGTACGAATTTTCCATGTTCGAGGTTTCTATGAGGACTCCCAGTATTCTTGCAAGATCGCTGTTATTGAATGGATGCTGGTCTATCCCTATTCCCATATTTCCTTCCTTCCGGTAAATTTCAGATTCGTGTACATTGTATATAAATGCCACACCTATCCTTACATCATTCCTGAGAAACCGTCTCTTCTGGTATCTATACATTATTGCCCTGCTCTTTACGGGGTATGTTCCGTCTCCATTCAGCTCATTCATTTCAGAAAACGTATTGCTGTTGATTATGTCCTTAACTTTCACGCTTCCTTCAAAATCCATTCTTGGATTGGAAAGCCTTATGGACTTTTCATCAGTGAATAGTGATTCTGCAGTTTCGAAGAATGCAACTTCCCTTATCCTTGCCTCTTCTTCAGAACAGGCAAATGATGAATCAAATGTTCCGGTACCACTTTTACTGGAGACTGCGATCAACTTCTTCAGGGTATTCAGGGTGCCAATCTGTGATTCTATCTCATTCTCCATCTTATAATTCGATTCCCCGATCAGCGACTGGATCCTCTTCATTTCTATCTCACGTAGCTCTGGGTTACCAGATATATCAGGATCTGAGTTTAGTCTCCCCATCTCATTTTCCAGCTCATTTATCTTTCCCTTCATTTTCAGCTCAAAGGTCTTCAATTCCTTCAATGGTGATTCAATGTCGAAGCTCTTGAGTGATGCCAGGTCCCTGTTCTTCAGGAGTGTTGTTGCTTCCAGTACTTTATTGTAAATCTGGTCAAGTTCATTGCCTGATATCATTTCTGTCAATTCATTCTCTATCTTTGATCTTCTATTTTCCAGGTCCAGTGAAATTTTCAGCACCCTTTCATAATTGTTGAACAGTTTCTTTATCTGTCCCGGATCGATCTGAATGAATGAAATCACCCCTTCAGTTATCTTTTGAAATCTGTTGCGGTACTTTTCCTCCATGGCCTGTGAAATTTCCCCTCTTACATTTTTGCCAGACAGTATATCAATGGTGGAAAGGAAGTTCTCCATATTCTCATTGTACCATTCCTTGATCAGCCTGTATATCTGGTCATCCCTGTTTATCAGTAGTGTCTTTATGGATTCGCTATTCATTGAATCTATTCTTGAAAAATGTTCAAGTTTTTCGACAGCCTCATATTCATCATCGGTGAATTTCCTTACGTACTGTTCTATCTCCTGGTCATCGTACGTCTTGTTTTCAGAATCCTTCCTGAAGGAAAGTGATATCTTGAGCTGGGCCAGCTTTATATTGGCCAGGGCACTCTTGGCCATTTCCATTCCAATTTTATCGGCGCATCTTGTTCCTATGGTTGAGTAATAATTATCGAGGTCCCTCATCATTCTTTTTCTGCTGCTTGTGTCCATTGTCACAATGTCCATGTAATCCCGTCCAGCCTCCTGAAGAGCCCTCCTGAAAATTGTAATGCATTCACTTTCCATTTTAATACAGTAATAAAAGCACTTACCCCTTTATATTAATTTCTACAACATGAAAAGAATAGATTTATTTAAGTGAAATATTATTAACATTAAGGAAAGCTATGGAAAATGAAATTTTGAATAAAATAACACAGTTAGAAAGTTCAATGAACAGGAAAGCAGTTATCATAAATACAAGACTTAGAAACTTGCAGCCACTGGATGAGGACGTGGAAAAGATTATTTTCTCGATCATGAAGAAACTTTTTCCGAAGAGAGATGAAACAGCTTCCGGTGAAAATGAAACTGTTCTTATAATTTCGGGATACTGGCCATACTCTTCCCGTTTAACGGATTCACTTATTGGGTTTCAGAAAAGATTCAAGTACGATACTATTGGAGGCGGATTTGTGAGTGGTGGAATGACCCTCTTCTTTAAAAGTGGAAGGAAGAGGTTCAGGAAGGCAGACTCAATAATTTCAACTATCGGTGTTGGAGAGATCATACAGGATTTTAATTCAACAATTCTCCAGAACATGAAATCATTCGTGCCTGAACTGCCCGATCAGCAAAATGTGCCCGTGAGGGAAATCCTGAAGAATTACTCTGCAGATAACGTACTGGATGTAGATTTGATAGACCAGATAAATATTAACAAGATTTATAGAAATTACGTCGAATCCATTGGAAAGAAAATTTCTCTCCTCTCTGGAGGTGCAACAGGCTATAAGGATATTATAGATGAAACAGGTAACTGCCCATATGTGAAGGAGGGTATTGATGAATATCTATCTCAGGAGCAGGAGAAAGAAGTTGATGAAATTGTGGATTCTATCGAGGAAATAGAAGCAGAAGAAGTGGTTAAATCCAGGGACTTCAGGAAACAGTGGATCAAGATCTATTCAGGCCACTCAATGTTCTCACTTTACCTGGATAACCTTGGAGCCATCAGGGAGATAAAGAGTATATGAAGGCGGATTAGAAGATGGATCACGCAGAATTAAGGGAATTATTGGAAAAAGGTCTCAAGGCAGAATACGATGGTAACAGGAAGGAAGCCGTATCTCTTTATAGCAAGGCAATGGATATACTTAAGGATGAACTCAGAACAGATAACCAGATCAAAAGAGAAAAGGTTCAGAGACAGATTAAATCAATTCAAGCTGCTATTTCAAGATTGAAAACAGGAGATTCTTCTGATAAAGGCGGAACTAATGAAGGACAGAAGATACTTGAAGAACTTGGACTAACACTTGAAAACGGAAACGGTCCAACTATGGACGAAGTTGCTGGCATGACGAAAGTAAAGGAAGAGATGTACACCCAGATTATATATCCCCTGAAATTTCCAGACCTGGCAAAGGAATTCAACATCAAATTTGGAGGAGGTATACTTCTCTATGGTCCTCCAGGAAATGGGAAGACGTTCCTTATAAGAGCACTTGCCCGCGAGGCAAAGATGAATTTCATTTATGTTAACCCGTCGAGCCTGTTCAGCCAGTGGTTTGGTAATTTTGAGAAGAATATAACCAACCTTTTCAGGGCAGCGAGGGAATTATCGCCCTGCATCCTTTTCTTTGATGAACTTGATAGCCTCTTTCCATCCAGGGACCAGGTTAATAGCGACGCGGCAAGAAGAGGTGTTTCACAGTTCCTTAATGAGATTGGAGGGTTTTCATCTGATTCGTCAGATAGGCCAGTGGTGATCCTTGGAGCAACGAACGTTCCATGGCAACTGGATCCTGCAGTAACAAGACCGGGAAGATTTGACCGGATGATATACATTCCTCCCCCCGATCTGGAAGCAAGAAAACTGATACTTCAACACTATCTCTCTAAAATTAAAAGGCTTGGGAAGGTAGATGTTGATGAACTGGCTATAAAGACGGAAGGTTACAGTGCTGCAGATCTTGAATATCTGTGTAAATTCACAACTCAGAAAGCTTTCTTGAGAGCAGTGGAAGGTAACAATGAAGAGTTAATAACGGATAAATCCATGAATGAAGCTATGCTTGAAGTGAAACCTTCCATCAACCCATCTGTCTTGGATAGATATAAAAAATTCAGGGACCAGAGAACCTGAATTAAATGAAAAAATATAAAAATTTTACTGAGAAAGCGTTAAGTTGAAGGGATTCATTATCTGTACTGATGGAAGATATAAAAGAAATAGCAGAAAGAGTGAGAAAAGAAGAGATCATGATCCTTGATATGAGGGATTTTGAATCATACATGAAAGGGCATATTTCAAACTCAATTCTTGCACCTTATGTTGAAGGCAGGTGGGCACCTGAGATTGCTAATTTCCTGAGCTCCAGAGATACTCCCACCATTGTTCTTTTTGAAGCTGATGAAGAGAAGACTGTTGCATCAAAAGAACTGAGTAAGATGGGACATGATCTGCAGTTCCTGAGATATGAAGAATTCAAGTCCGCCGGTAATTTCGAAGAAGCTCATGCAACCAATCTGAGACCGGAAGAATTTGGAGAACATATCGAAGATTATCAGGTCATTGATGTGAGGGAGCCGTATGAATGGAACTCAGGCTATATTGATGATGCTCATCTTATACCATTGAATGACCTTTTTGTAGAATATGAAAAATTAGATAAGAAGAAGAAATATGCCATAATTTGCGCCCATGGAAACAGGAGCCTCTACGGTGCGATTTTCCTTGCAGACAAGGGGTTCGATGTCTATAACGTGGATGGAGGTATGGATGCACTCCAGCGTTCAGGATATGTGTGATCTTCAGGGACTTTCCAGAAATTCTAAATCATTTATTACATCAAAAATTTCTCTTTCCTGAGTTCTGCTTCCCCTTGACCTTATGGGTTCAACAACTTTCTTATTTATTATAACAAACAGCCATGTCGAGAAAGACATTATTCCGACATATAGTGTAATGAAGGATATTGTTATCATATCTGAACCACTGGTACTTATGGATTGAAGATACGCAGTGGAAATTATAAACAGCAGAAATATGACTCCTACAACAGAGCCAGCTCTTGTATAAAGTGATCCTGTGATATAAAGACCAATAAGAAGTAAAAGCGGCAAAAAAATCACATAGTCCCCGCTATTAAAAATTAACTGTGATGCCAGATATAGTATTATAAGCGATATTAAGACAGGTAGAAGTATATTCAATTTTGAAAATTTTTCAGTCAAACTTTGCCTCCATTCTTATAAGTTCCTTTGCAACATCCCACTCATCCTTAGATATGGAGAACCTGGTGACTCCTGCAAAAAAATCATCGTTTCTCTTCAACAGATAGCTGTGAAACTTCATGAATTTCTGTATCACCCTGTATTCTTCCTCTGTTAACTTGACTTTGTTGAAGATACCAGCATTAACTTTAAGATAAAGCTGAAGAATCAATTCTTCCTTCGATATTAATTGCATCCCTACTTCCATCTCATCCCTTGTTTTCGAGGTATCCAGAATCTGCTTGATCTTTTTAGAATTAAAATAGTTTGTCCTTATGCCCATAGTAGATTTTTCCATCTGGAATGTGCAGTATATGAAGAATGCATCTTCTATTGTGAGATTCCCAGCAAGTGCCTTTAATTTCAGATTTTCAGAAAGCTTCTCAAATGTGTTGCTGGCCCATTGATGATCTGCCATATATCTCGAAAGGGTAACCATCCACTTATCCAGCCTGTCCCGTTCAAGTTTTGCCTTATTCTTCTTTTCAATATCTTCAAAGCTATCGTATGAAGGTCCCTTAACGGTGGTTTCCCTGGGAGGATCGTTTCTTTTAGGATTTCTGGCATATTGCATCCATTTTTCCCTTTCAGTCTTAGCCCTATCCAGGGATAGATCGTAAACCCTCCTCTTTGCAGGGTCCGATAAGACCTCGTAGGCCTCGTTCAGTTGTCTTGTCATCAATTCATTCATCGTTGTGTCTCCCTTTGCTACATCAGGGTGCCACTTCTTTATGAGAACCTTATATGAACTCCTGATTTCATCTTCTGAAGACGTCCTTGAGACACTTAATAAAGAATAATAATCAAGCACTGTGGTGTAATAATATTTCAGGTTAAATTACTTTTGTACTGTGAAATGAATTTTCTTGATATTTCTGACCCAGAGTTAATAAATATACAGTGGCATATAAATTTCTTTTCTATAACACAACTTGTGTAAAACTACATGAAATTGGGATGAGTTTAATGTTATAATAGAACCTTAAAATAGAAAAGATTTATAATGAAGAACATATTTACTTTCAATGACCGAGATGTCCGAAAATATGGAAATTCTTATTAATCCCATACAGAATTCCATAGAAAATGCCAAGAGAAGGAATTCCATGAGAAAAGTATCTGTAAAAATTGAAGACGATCAAATAGATGAACTGAAGAAGCGAAATAATGATTTACTTAGAAATCTAGCAGACCTCCAGAACTACCTGAAAATAACTCAGAGAGAATTTGAGGCACAGAGAAAAACTGCTGGCATGGATATTCTTAAGGGTCTTCTCCCATTCCTGGACACTCTGGATGCAGGTATTGCATCTGAGAAGGATAACCAGGTACTGAGCTCGCTGAGGGATAATCTACTAACTACCCTTTCAAAATATGGTCTCAAACCCATTGATGCAGAGGGCCAGAAAGTTGATCTAAAACAGCATGAAGTTGTGGGGATTGTGGATGGAAAGGAAGAAAACAAGATCGTCCACGAGATTCAGAAGGGATACCTTTTGAATAATGAAGTAATCAGGACATCAAAGGTCATAGTACAAAAAAAAGGTGAAAAAATTGAGTAAAATAATAGGAATTGATCTGGGAACAAGTAACTCCGCAGCAGCGGTTGTCATATCTGGGAAACCAACCATAATACCAAGTGCAGAGGGTATATCTGTTGG